>CAMCXJ010000095.1 GCA_945883455.1 Prosthecobacter debontii | reverse complement strand
ATGCTGCTCGGAAATCTGACCCGCGATCCGGAGCTACGCCATACGCCGAAGGGCTCTGCTGTAGCCGACCTCGGCCTGGCCGTGAACCGCAAGGTGCAGGACGGTAATGGCGGTTGGAAGGATGAAACTACTTTCGTGGATGTCACCGTATGGGGTAGCAGCGCGGAGAACGCCCAGAAGTATCTCACAAAAGGCCGCGGCGTGTTCATCGAAGGCCGCCTCCAGATGGATGTGTGGGACGACAAGGCCACCGGCCAGAAACGCAGCAAACTTAAAGTCGTGGCGGACATACTCCAATACCTGCCCGACGGCAAGGGCGGCCCTGCCCGACAGTTTCCCGAAAATCCCTCCAGCGGTCACGATGGCGGCTCACGCCAAGGCGGTTCCGCCGCGTCCGCCGACGACTACCAGGAAGAGGACGATATCCCGTTCTGATTTTTTTCCAGGTGGAAGACGATGGCGGCGCTGGAAAGGGCTGTATGGGCGGAGGTATCGCGCCGCTCAATTCCGCATCCGAGCCATGAAATCCTTGTCCGGGATGGCGCATTGGTTGCCTTTGCCGGCGAGCATCTGGCGGTTTTCCGCGATGAGATCATAGACCCGGTGGCGGGCGAGACTGGGGAAGAGGGAAAAGGCGCGTGCCAGCGCGGCCCATACTCCGCCGAGCGCTTTTCCAAGCTCGATGATGGCGTCGCTTTTGGTGAACATGACACCGTCGCTTTCGCGGAGGATGACCATGGAGCCGCCGCCTTTCTCTGCGTGTTTCCGTAGATCGTGCTCTGCAGCGAGGACACCTTGCAGGGGCGCGAACTCAACGGCTCGCTTCGTGTCGAGTTGATAGATGTAGCGAACGGACTTGCTGCAGAATGCACAATCCCCATCGAAAAAAAGCACGAGCCCCATGCGGGGAAGCTACTCGCAATTCTCGGATTGGCACACCGAAAAGCTCGCCAACTCCGCCCTGTTGACTAACATTTCCACCATGGAAGAAATCACTTTCGATCCGCTCTACATGGAACGCCTCTGGGGAGGACGCGCGCTGGAGATCATCTACGGACGCTCGTTGCCGACGCCGGATGTTCCTTTCGGCGAGGCATGGGAAATCGTGGACAGGGAGGACGCGCAGTCGGTGGTTTCCGGCGGAAAGTTTTCCGGGATGACGCTGCACGAGCTGTGGAGAGACCACCGGGAGGAAATCTTCGGCGGGGGCCTGCCGCTTTCCGACCGTTTCCCGCTGCTCATTAAGATACTCGATTCGGCGGACGATCTCTCGATCCAGGTGCACCCGCCCGCCGCCATCGCAGGGCAACTCGGCGGTGAGCCGAAAACGGAAATGTGGTTCATCGCGGATGCGAAGCCGGGGGCAAAACTTTACGTGGGCCTGCGCAAAGGGGCGACGCGCGAGTCCTTCGAATGCGCGATCGTGGAGGGAACGGTTGCGGAGCAGGTCCACGCGATCACGCCGGCAAAGGGCGATTCCATTTTCATCGAGTCCGGCCGCCTGCATGCGATCGGAGCGGGTTTCCTGATCCATGAGATCCAGCAGAACTCGGACACTACCTACCGTGTCTTCGATTGGAACCGCACCGACTCCGCCGGCAAACCTCGCCAGCTCCACGTGGAGGAATCACTGGCGTGCATCGACTTCGGTGATGCCGAGCCGGGGATGGACACCCAAGGAGGGGCTGCATCCTGCTGCCCAACAACCTTGGCCACCTGCCCGTATTTCAAGACCACTCTCCACGATCTCGCAGCCGGTGATATCATTTCGAATCCCCATCCCGATCGTTTCTCGCTGATCACGGTAGTGAGCGGATGTTTGGAAAACATGCACATCACCGGCTGCACCGTCCTGCAGCCAAGGGGCGCGAAAGGGTTGACGGCGACCGTTCCGACGCAGGTGTTGCAGATTACCATTCCGCACACTTGAGAATACTTCTCCGCGGGCTGATTTTTCTGCCTGTGTTCGGGATCATAGCTTCGCGGATCTGACATCGCGCCGAACCTGCGGGTGAAAGCGCGGCACCAGCGCATCCGGTCGAAAAAACACCTTCCCTCAACTCGTCCATGGATATCGTTTCGACCTCACCTGATTTCATCTGGCGGCGACTGAAGATCGCCCCCACGGTCACAGCCCGTGCTTCGCTTTCACCTGCTCGATTTCCTCGGTGAGGGCGGACCAGCGGGTGTAGGCGAGTTCGAGCGTTTTGGTGACTTTCTCGACGGCGTTGGTGGTTTGGCGGAGCTTGTCGGGGTCGCTGGAAATTTCCTCTTTGGAAAGGGCGGCGGTGAGGGTGGCTTGGGCGGCTTCCTGTTCGGCGATCTTTGCTTCCAGCGTTTCCAATTCCTTTTCGAGCGGGGCGAGGATCTTGGTTTTCGCTTCGCGTGCGAGGGCTTCGAGCTTGCGCTGCTCCTTACGGTTCACGCCGGGGATGGACTCGGGTTTTGGCGTGTCCTTTTTTACCTCGGCGTCGGCGGTGGTGGCGGGGGGTGAATGAGGCAGACGTTTCGGCGAAACGTCCCTACCAGATTTCTCCTCGGCCTTTTTGTCGAGGTAGTAGGCGATGTTGCCGTGGAAGAGGCGGGGTTCCTCGCCGGGGCGGAATTCGAGGGTTTTGGTGACGAGGGAGTCGAGGAAGTCGCGGTTGTGGGAGACGATCATCACGCTGCCCGGGTAGTTGAGCAGGGCGCGCTGGAGGACGCCCTGGGACTGCATGTCGAGGTGGTTCGTCGGCTCGTCGAGGATAAGGAAATTCGCGGGCTTGAGCAGCATGCAGGTCAGCGCGACACGGGAGCGTTCGCCGCCGGAGAGGACTCCGATTTTCTTGAAAACGTCATCGCCGGTGAAAAGGAAGCAGCCGAGGATGTTGCGCACTTGCGGGGCGGCGTCGCGGGAGGCGACGGCTTGCACGGTTTCCAGGATGGTGAGGTCGGGATCGAGTTCGTCGGCGTGGTTTTGTGAGAAGAAGGAGGGTTTTACGTTGTGCCCAAGTACGACGTTTCCCGTATCTGGGGCTTCCTGCGCGGTGACGAGGCGGCAGAAGGTGGATTTCCCCGCACCGTTCGGGCCGACGATGGCGAACTTCTCGCCCTTGTTGATTTCGAAATCGAAGCCGTTGAAAATCTGGAGCGGGCCGTAGGCTTTGCAGGCGGACTCGAGTTTCGCGACGGTGTGGCCGGAGTTCGGCGGCGGCGGAAATTTGAAATTCATCACCGCATCGTCGCGTTCCGGCTCCGGGATGCGGACGACTTTCGCCAGCAGCTTGATGCGGGACTGGACGAGGGTGGCCTTGTTGGCGGAGGCGCGGAAGCGGTCGATGAAGCGCTGGGTTTCGGCGATCTCGCGTTGCTGGGCGGTGTATTGCTTGAGCTGGATTTCCTTCCGCAGGACGGACTCGCGCTCGAAGTAGGAGAAGTTTCCCGCGTATTCCTCGGCACGGCCGTGGGCGAAGGCGATGGTGCGCGTGCAAAGCGTATCCAACAGGGCGCGGTCGTGGGAAATGAGCAGGATCGCGCCGGGGTAGTTGACGAGGTATTGTTCGACCCAGAGCTGCGTCTCGATGTCGAGGTGGTTCGTCGGCTCGTCGAGCAGCAGGACTTCGGGTTGCTGGAGGAAGAGCTTGGCCATGGCGATGCGCATCTGCCAGCCGCCGGAGAACTCCGAGCAATCGCGTTTGAAATCCTTTTCCTGGAAACCGAGGCCTTTGAGGACCGACTCGATCTTCGGCTTCATCAGGTCGGGATCGTTCGCGTAGAGCTTGAGTTCGAGCTCGCCGATTTCTTCTAACAGATCGCCGTAGGGTGAGGAGCGCGGATCCATTTTCACGAGTTCATCGGAAAGGCGGTCCACCTTTTCCTTCAGCGCCATGACCTCGCCGAATGCGGATTGGGTCTCGTTCCAGAGCGTGCGGCCTTTCACGTGGATGCCTTCTTGAGGGAGGTAGCCGATTTTGGTTCCTTTCGGCGCGGAGATCTGGCCGCCGCTGGCGGGGATGATCCCGGCGATGCATTTCATCAGCGTGGATTTTCCGGCTCCGTTGTGGCCCGCGAAGGCGATGCGTTCGCGCGGCTGGACCGAAAAGGAGAGGTTGTTGAAAAGGATGCGCGCGCCATATTGGACGCGAAGTGTTTGGACGGAGATCATGGAAGGCGCGCAGGGTGCATACCTCCGGGCAATGGTCAATGGCGGAACCGGAAAGGTGCGGGCCAATCAGGATCACTCGCCATAGTGCGTCCACATCCGGAGAATCAGGACTTTTCCCTCATCCGGGAAAACCTCGTAAACGATGCGGTGCTGAAGGTTGATGCGCCGGGAGTGGCAGCCGGCCAGTTCGCCGACGAGGGATTCGTAACGGGGTGGGGTTTGGAAAGGGTCGCGGGCGAGGATTTCAAGGATTTCCTGGGCCTGCCGCTTGAGGTTGCTGCGGGAGAACTTCAAGGCGTCCTTCCTCGCTTGCCGCGAATAAACGACCTGATACATCGGCCTACCAATCGAGTTCAGGGGATGCCTTCGCGAGACCTTGCTTCCGGGCGGATTTGATGGAATCCACGAGTCCAGGGATGGAGTGGATGAAAAGGGTTTCCCGGATCGAGCGCCAATCCTCCTCTGCAATCAGGACGGCGTTGCCGCGTTTGCCGGTGATGTGGATCGGTTCGTGGGATGACCTCGCCTCATCGATCAGGCTGTAGAGATTGCCGCGGGCGGCGGTGGCGGTGACCGTTGTCATAACGCGATAACGTGCGCAATAGCGGACGAATGTCAAGGTGGTAGGTGGGGATGAAAAGTGGGTTAGTCTGAGCCTGTGTTAGCTAAGGCGCGAAACCCTCGTTACCAGTTGCCGCCCTTTTACTAGGCTTTCCTACATGCGCCACATCGTCCTCATACCCTTCGGAAGCGCCGGGGATCAATGTCTTTTGCCGGATGAAATCCGTTGCGTGGCGCCGCGCGGCGGTTCAATCTGCACACGTCCATGTCCGAAAGCATTCCAGCCGTCGAGATCCGTCACCTGGTGAAGGATTTCAAGACCTCCTTTAAGCGTCAGCCCCTGCGCGCCGTCGATGACGTGTCGATCCGCATCATGCCGGGCGAGGTGTATGGCTTGATCGGCCCGAATGGCTCTGGGAAATCGACGGCGATGAAAGCCTTGCTCGGCCTGGTGGCGCCAAGCTCCGGCGATTGCGCGATCTTCGGGAAAGATTCCCTGAAAGTGGACTCCCGCAATGAGGTCGGTTTCCTTCCGGAAAATCCTTACTTTTACAAACACCTCAGCGGCAAGGAGACCCTGGAGTTTTATGGGAGGCTCTGTGGCATACGCGGGGCAACGCTGAAGGATCGCGTGGCGGAGTTGCTGGATCTTGTGGGTCTGGCGGATGCGAGCCACCGCCGGATCGGCGGGTATTCGAAAGGGATGCTACAGCGGATTGGTTTGGCGCAGGCGCTGATCCAGAAGCCGCGGCTAGTGATCCTCGATGAACCGACGGCGGGCGTGGATCCCATCGGCTCCCGCGAGATCCGGGATCTGATTTTCAAGCTCCGAGAGCAGGGGATCACGGTTTTCCTATGCTCCCACTTATTAGAGCAGGTGCAGGAGGTCTGTGATCATGTGGGCATCATTTTCCGGGGGAAAATGATTAAAGAAGGTAGGCTTGAGGATTTGATCGCGATCGAGGATCAGACCGAACTGATTCTGAAAGATGCCGACCCGGCGCTCATCGCGGAGATCGAGGCACTGATCGCACGTGATGCGAAGGCCGAGCTGATCCGTAGTGGCAAGCCACGAACCACGCTGGAGCGTTTATTCCTGCGCGAGACGGGCAAAATTTCCTGATACCCTTTTCCAGATGAAACCGCTTTCTGCCCTCACAGACCACGCCTCCCGCATCGCGGTGATCGCTTTCCATGCCTTCACCCAACTTGTGCGGATGAAGGTGTTCTACTTCCTCGCCTTTTTCGCTTTGATCTTGATCGCGAGCAACTTCTTCAATCTGCCCCAGCACGAGGGGCCGGAGGCGGCGGGGGTCGATGTCCTGCGTGCGATCAAGAGCTGGTCTTTGGGCGCGATGACTTTGTTCTCGGTGGTGCTTTCGATCGTTTCCACCGCGTTGCTGCTGCCGAAGGATGTGGAGGAAAGAACCCTTTACACGATCCTCGCGAAGCCGGTGCCGAGGCTCGATTACCTTGCGGGGAAACTGCTCGGCGTGCTACTCTTGGTGTTTGTTTCAATGGCCATGATGGACGTGCTGATGACCGGCATCCTGCATATCCGGACGGATATGGTTCTGTCCGATCAGATGGCCTTCGCGGAAGCGAACGGCTGGACGGCAGGGGAGATGGAATCTTTGAAAAACGATATCCTCGCGCAGGGCCCCAGCGCCTCACTGCAAGGAGCCGTGTTTGCGGTTTTCCTACGTGCCTCCATCATCGCCTCGCTGGCGCTGTTGATCTCCACCTTTTCGACAAGCACGCTTTTTACTACCATCATCGCGTTCCTGATTTATTTCATCGGTCACTTCCAGGCCGACGCGCGGGCGGCTTTCCTTAGCCAGGAAGCAGGTATGAGCGATGGCGTCTTCGCTAAAATCATCACATTACTGGTGGCTCTTGTAATGCCGGATTTCCAGCTTTTCAACGTGATCGACGCCGTGATCGAGGGGCAGTTCCTGCCGTGGGCGCTCGTTGGCAAGCTTACGCTGATGGCGCTTTTTTATGCGGTGTTCTACATCATGGCTTCGTGGTTGATTTTCGCGAAAAAGGAATTCTGAACTGATGACCCAAGCGAAACGATACGCCGTCCTCGGCCTTGCGATCCTCGCGGCGGGAGGGCTGCGTATGCCTTTTGAACGGCAAATCACGGATGATCTGCATCAGGCAGGTTTGCTGCCGCCGAAGTTGGAACAACGCACCGGTGAGAAAATCGGGCAGACATTCTCCGCAGTTTCACTGGGCGGGCTGCGAACTTTGGTGGCGACATTCCTGAATCTGCGGGCGTTCACTTTTTTCACCGAGCAGCGCTGGGGCGAGGTGGGGGATACTTACGAGATGATCGTCGATCTCGCGCCGCGCACCCGCTATTACTGGGACACCGGGAGCTGGCACCAGGCATACAACGCCGCCTCGCATTTTCTCTATGGTTCGGAGCTGCCACCGCTACGGCGCAAGGCAAACTGGCGGGCTTCCATCCTTCGGGGTCGCGAGTTTCTTGAGCGTGGCATCCGCAATAACCCGGACGATCCGATCCTAAAACACCGGCTAGGAACCCTGCTTTCCGATCCCAATAAAATCGCAGCGTTCGGAAATCCGAGTGAGGCCTACGAGAAAGCATACGAGGCCTATATGGCAGCGGTCGACACGCCGGGCTCGCTGTCTTTTTCGAAACGATTTGCGCTATACTCGCTGGCCCGCGTGCCGGGCAGGGAAAAAGATGCGCTTGAATTACTAAGTGAAATCGAGTCCGAGGGGGGGAAGTTACCGCCGACCTTTTACGGCCTTTCCTACACCTTGAGATATCATGATGATCGTTCCCGACCTATCCTTGCGCTGATCGATTCCACCTTTCCATCCCGCCCAGCGGCCTATGAAACCCTCAGCAGCCAATGGCAGCGCACGCGCGACCGCTTTCCCCTGTTTGGCGTGGCAGAGGCCATCGCACTTCTCGAAAGCGAAATGAGAACTCCTTCCGCGGAAAGTGTGCTGAAAGAGGATTTGCAACCCCCGATGGATATCGAAGATTACTTTATGCCTAAGAAGTGAAGCGAGCCCGCTAAATTGCTTTTTTACTCAGTCTAAGTTCCCGGATCTGAGCGCGCCGCTTGAACACTCAGAGTTGTTTCGCCAGCACTTCGGGAAATTCATGTGCCGGAAAAAACGTGATAAAGCCCTTGCGATCATGGGCGCTTTGGGTGCTTATTTCCGCCGTAGCCAGTATGAGCATTTCCACCGAATACGAGTCCCCGGATACTTTGGGGCGCACCGCGAAAGCCGTTGAGTCCTACAAGGAAAAATACCACGAAGAGGCGGACGACCTCGTCGGAGAGCGGATGACCCTGAACATGGGACCTTCCCACCCGGCGACTCACGGAGTGCTGCGCTTGATCCTCGAACTCGATGGCGAAGTTATCCATTCCGCTGATCCGGATGTCGGTTTCTTGCACCGCGGCGATGAGAAAATCGCCGAGAACATGCACTACAACCAGTTCGTGCCTTACACGGACCGGCTCGATTACCTCGCCCCGCTTGCGAACAATGTCGCCTATGCCTGCGCCGTCGAAAAGTTGATGG
>CAMCXJ010000094.1 GCA_945883455.1 Prosthecobacter debontii | reverse complement strand
GCTCCAGCCAACAACCTGGCGCGGGGATGGCCCCCATTTGATAGCTTGACCAGCCTACCAGCTTCTTGTTCTCTAGCTGCTACGGAGGTGACTCACTTTTCGACCGCCACCCGCCGCACTTTTCGCCCGCGCTTTACATGGGTTTCCTTACGCTTGAAAATTTAAGGAACTTTTTAAGGAATTCACTTCAGGCGATCCATTGGGATCACTCTCTAAATCATTGATTATTAATGGTTTAGAGAGAGCCGGCTAACGGACTCGAACCGTTGACCTACTGATTACAAATCAGTTGCTCTACCAACTGAGCTAAGCCGGCCTTGCCTTGGGGGAAGGACGGGGATGGTTTATCTGGCTTGTGGGCGGAAGGCAACGGAAAATCCGAGTGGTTATTTCCCGCCGGTGCCGGGGAGGAAGCGGTAGTAAACCTCCAGCATGAGGGTGGAGAGGCAGGTGGCCATGTGGACGTTGACCGGGCCGTGCTTGATGCCAGCTTGCGCCCATGAGCCGTCGGGGTTCTGGGCCTTGAGGAGGCTGTCGCGGAAGCGGAGGTTGTAGTCCTGCCACTCCTTGCCGCCGTGGTTGATCATGGCCTGGGCGTTGTAGTAGTGGTAGTAAAGGTTGGAATTTTCCTGACCCCACTCGAACTCGGAGTTTTCCGCCAGATACATGATGCCTCTTTTCGCCTCGTTGGAGTTGCCTTTATCCCACATTTGGAAAGCGAGCACGCCGCCGCCGGTGAGGCCGGGACTGAGGTTTGCGTCGCCGCGGTATCCGATCGCGCCGTTGCTGCCTTGGGCTTTTTCCAGCCATTCGAGCGCTGCGCGGGAGGGTTTCGTGAACTTGATGGCAGGCCAGAGGCCGGTGTGCTTGCCGGCTTTCATCGCCTGGATCTGCCAGAAGCCGACGGAGTTGTCGCCCTCGTTGGCGGAGGCGAATTTGTAAACCCAGCCGCCGGCATCGTTCTGGCCCTGCATGATCATGTCGATGGAGTCCTTGGTGACCTTGTCGAGGTGGGGGATCGGAATCCTGAGCTGTTTGCAGAAGGTATGAGCTTCCGCTAATGCATAGGCGGCAATGCCGTGATCGTAAACCCACTGCATCGAAGTGGCGTCCTTGTTGGAAAGGCGTCCGTCGTTTTTCATACCGACGTCGATCAGGTAGGTGATGCCCTTGAGGACGGTCTCGCCGTATTCGTGGGATTGCGGCGTTTCGCAGTGACCTAGGTAGGCGAGGAGGGCGAGGCCGGTCATGGCGACGGGGTGGTCGTTCGTCCAGCTGCCGTCGGGTTTCTGGGTGGCCTGGAGCCAATCGAGGGCTTTCACCACGGCGTCCTCGCACTGGGGCGTGCCGCCCTCGGAAAGGAGGCGTGCCATGCGATCGGCGGCGGAGCAGCGGGCGCGCAAAATGGGGTTGATCTGCTCGAAACCCGTGTCTCCGATGCCATCGCCATCTCCGCCGGGGCCGTAATACTCGCCGTCGCCGAAGTCAGCGCTGGGTGCCATCACCGGCACTTCGGGTGCGGGGATTGAAATGGTGGAAAGCGTATGCGCAACGATGACCTTCGTCTGGGTAGCGCTCGGGGCGGGAGGCGTCGGATTACGATGGAGTGGATTCGCGACAGGGTTCGGTTTAATTGGGAGATCGACCGGCCGCGGGGGAGGTGCATACGTGATGATCACCGTTTCTTTGAGGATACTCGGCAGGAGAAACACGCTGAGAACCATTGCGATCACCACGATCGTGAGGATCGCGATGATGGCGGAGGATATCGTGGAGTTCCTTTGCTGGGCGTTCAGGCGCTCTTGCGCCTCCAGGCTGAGATGTGCGTGGATGCTCATGGTAATGTTGCAACGCACAGGCATCCGGTTTCCTTGGGAAAATTCTATCCGGGCGATTCGGTGAGGCGGGCCAGCAACTCCGCGCAGCCGTCCTCAAGCAGCTCGATGACATGCGCGAAGCCCTCGTCGCCGCCGTAATAGGGGTCGGGTATCCTCGGCGCCTTGTGTTCGCGGAGGAAATCCACGAACGGTTTCACCTTGTGGTGGAACCCGCCGGCGGGATCGAGCGAAAGGGCGTCGGAGAGGTTTTCCTCGTCCATCGTCAGGATGAGGTCGAACTCCCGCAGATCGCGCGCCGTGAGTTGCCGCGAGCGGCCCGCGACGGTGTATCCTCTCCGCGCGAGATGGGCGGCCATGCGCGCGTCCGGCGGTTTGCCTTTGTGGAATCCGATGGTGCCCGCCGAGTCGATGTCAAATTCGTCCCCGCGCCCCGCGTCGCCCACCATTTTCCGGAACACGATCTCCGCCGCGGGCGAGCGGCAGATGTTTCCCATGCAGACCAAAAGGATGCGTTTCATAAGGTCAGAAAGTCGCGCCGATCGCGAAGTGCCATGTGCCGCCCGGTTCGCCCAGGTCTTGGGTGAGGTTGTGACCGTATTCGAGGCGCACCGGGCCGATGGGGAGATCGAGCCGGAGGCCGAGGCCGGCGGCGAGTTCTAGGCCGTCTTGGCGGATGCCGGTGTAGTTGCCGGTGACCGCGCCCGCATCGACGAAGGCCACGGCGGTCAGCGGCCCGGTGACTGCGCGGCTGAGTTCCGTGTTCACGCACCAGCTGAAATCGCCGCCATACGGATTGCCGCCGAAGCTAGGGCCGAGTTCCCTTTCCGGAAAACTGCGGACACTGCGCGCGCCGCCGTTGAAGACGCGCAAGTCCACCGGCAGGCTTTGGATGTCTTCCGTGGGGAAAACCCAGTTCGCGAAGCCACCGATGCCGAGGAGGTGGATATCGCCCAACGGAAGATAGTAGCCGCCGTTCATTCCGACCTTCGCATAGGTTTCCATCTGCTCGCCGATGGCCGCGCCGACCTGGACGGGGATGCCGAAGTGCCAGCCGGATTTCGGCAGGATCGCGCTGTCGCGGTGATCCCAAGTGTGGGTGAATGCGACGCGGATATGGTTGTAATCGGTTTCCCCGAGGAGGTTGGAGGGCAATCCATCGTCCGTGACCGTGAGAAACGAATATCCGAGCACCAGCTCCATGTGGCGGCGCTTGGAGGGTTGCCATTTCCATCCGCTCTCGAAGCCGGACTCGAAGGATGTGTAGCCTTCGAACGCTTTCACGAGCGAATACAGCCGGAGCGTATGCGCCGTTTCCGAGCCGCGCCACCAGGGGTTGGTGAGCTTCACCTCGCCGAGCGCGCCGCGTCCGCTGAATTCCATACCGGCGGAAAACCCCTTGAGGCCGCCGCGGAAATTCCTGTCGGTGTAGCCCGCGCGGAACAGCGGCCCGTAGAACGTCTCCGCTCCCGCTGCGAGGCTGATCTCCCTCGCCTTGGCCTCCCGAAAATGGAGGGTTGCATCGATCCGTTTACTAGAAACCTCGTAGGTCTCCACCTGCACGGATTCGAACGCGCCGGTGGCGAGCAGGCGCTTCACTTTCGCGTTCATCGCCGCTTGGTCGTACCACTCGCCTTCCAGCGGCTCCATGATGCGCTTCACGCGCTGCGGCTGCGTGAGTTCAAGGCCTTCCGCATGAACCTCCAGCAAGCGCACGCGGGTGCCGAGATCGATGAAGAACGCGGGCTGGTAGGTTGATTTCCCCAAACTGCTTTCCATGCGGATCTTCGCGTCAGGATAGCCCCGGCTGATGAACGCCTCCTCCATCGCGGCGCGCAGGCCGTTGATTTTCTCGGTCGTCGCCCACTCACCGATGAAAGGCTCCCACGTCGTCGCCGCGCGCTTTACGCCGCGCCCGTCGGGGCTGGAAACAGTGGGTTTCACAATCCTGAAGCGCTCCCCGCGATCCACCATGATGGTCACGTCGATCTTGCCGTATTTTTGATCTGTCACACGTTCACTTAGGATCGCATCCGCATTCCAATAGCCTTCCGAGTGGAGCTGCTGCTCGATGTAGCCGAGGCCGGTTTCCACATCCACCTCGCGGAAAGGTGGAGAGCCCGCACCGAACGGCATGTCCTTCTTAGCGGGCAGCGCGTAAAGCTTCGCGAGCTGTTTCGCATCGCCTTCACCGGTGATCGTGACTTTTCCGAGAGCGAGCCTTTTTCCCTCATCGACGATGAGCGCGATGCGATCCGGCGCTACGACCTTCGGCGTGACCTTCGCCTCGTTGTAGCCGTCGTTGCGGAGTATTTCCGTGAGTAGGAAAGCGGCATCGGCGGCGCGCCATGGGCTGGCGGATTTTTCGCGGACATAGACGAGCCGGTCGCCCATGAGCTGGAGGACTTCGCGCTCGCTCTTGCTGGTCATGCCCCGGATCTCGATGCGCGTTTTCGCGAACGCGACACCGGCAAAGATGAGCGCGCCGACAAGGGCAAGGATGGGGAGCGGAAATTTCATCGGAACCTGATCCTCCATATCGCCATCACCCGCTGATCACCTTCCGCGGCGAGGCCTGCCGTGACATACAGTTTTTCGCTCAATTTCAAGGTGGCCGAGCTGTAGGAATCCGAATCGTAGGGATCCGTCTCCGCGAGGCTGAAATCGACGTTGTCCAGCAGCCCGAGCAGCGGGCGGAGGCGTTTACCGAGGGGAAACCTGCCGCGCCGCATTTCCTCGATGAGGAGCTGCATCGCGCGGGAGGACGCGGCCTGCGAGTTCTCAAGACCGGCGGAGGTGGTGCCGGTGGCGAGCAGGGTCATGATCTCGTTTTCAGGAAGCGGCGGCTCGGAGGTGAGCACGAGCTGGGGATCGGACAGTCGGCCATAGGCATAGACCTGGACGCGATACGGTCGCGGCTCTGCCGTGCCGCGAATTTCAAGGGTGGGATCGAAGCCGTTCTGCGGCGTGAAGGTGAGGAAGCCCTCACGCACCTCCAGCGTGCTAAAAGGCAAACGCGCGACCAGCTCGGCGATGCGCACTTTCCCCTCCGGTTTCGGATCGGAGAGTTTTCCGGAAACCCTCAAGCCCACATCCACGCGGCCCCGCCCGAGGTTGCCACGGATCAGGATGGGGTCGATGGTTTCCACCGCGACATCGACCGTCCACGCATCGAAGGGAGCTGGAAGAACCGCCGCGATGTTGGCCGGGGTATCGACCTTCGGCAGCGAGGCGGCGGCAGGGCCGAGGAAGGGCTTGCCGATGGGCAGTAGCTCGATGTCCTTGAAAAACACGCTGTCGATGATGCCCACTTTGCCGCTCAGGCGGGAATCGGCCATGGTTCCCTTGAGGTTGAGGTCGGCGTTCGCGCGGACGATCAGGAATTCGTTCCTCAACAGCGGCAGGCCCTCGCCTTTCACGCTCACATCCAAGGGCCCGAGCCCGTTGCCCGCCGCGTTGGTGAGTTCCAGGGTGCCGTTGATCTTGAGATTACCGCCCGCGAGATCCTCCACCGCGCCTTTCACCGAAACCTTTTTCATGTCCGCCACCACATCGAAGCCGACGCCGCTGAGTTCCGGGATCGCCTTACCTTTCATGCGCAGTTTCCCACCGCTGAGGTTCAGCGAACCATTGACCATCGGCTCGCCGATGGTGCCCGCGATCACTACTTTACCGGTCGTCACGCCGGCCAGTTCCTGCGCGCTGGGGATGATGGATTGGAAACGGGATAGCTCGACGCGCGGCAGATCGAGCGAGCCTTTGATCTCCTCCGCCAGCAGCGAATCGGGATTCTCCGCCCATTTCTTCGGTAGGAAAGCCATCTCCGCCTTGAAGCTCGCCGGGGCGTAATCCAGAGCTACCGCATTGGCGGAAATGTCCGCGCGTCCGTCCCGCGCCTTGAGTTTCACGGACACATCCGTCTTCGGGATTTCGCTCTTGCCGGGCACGCTGACATCGCGGATCTCGACAAAGGCATCCACCTCGGGAGCGGCTAGGCTGCCCGCGATTTTCAGGCCGATCTTCCCGGTCGCCTTTTCGTCGATCTGCACCAGGCCCGCGATCCACGGCCGCAGCTTGGCGAGCGGCAGGGTTTCCGAGTCGAGAGTCAGGTCGAGCGGGCGGGTGTCGTTGGCGAGGAATTCATCGAGCTTCGAGAAATCCCCTGGCACCGGCAGCGTTCCCCTTCCCTTTGCGAGTTGCTGTTCGCCATCGAGCCAGACGAATTTTTCTAGCGAAAGGAGCGTGTCGGCGAGCTTCGCATCGAGCTGAATGGTCTGCCCCTCCGTCTGCACCACCAATCCGCTGACATCCGCCTTTCCCGGCCAGTCGTAGGTAATCTTCGCCGCCTTCGCGGAAACGGGTGGCCGCGGCGTGCCGTCGGAAGCTGTTAGATCCCATGTGCCGTCCAGTTCCGTGACCACGCCGCGCAAGGTCATATCTGTTAGAATGCCGGAGCCTTCCCATTTCATCGAGACCACCCCGCTACCCGGCGAGACGATGCCCGCGCCTTCCAGCCACGGCGCGATGCGCGCGCTGTCGAATTTCTCCCACGTCTGCCGCGCCTCGTAAGCCTGTGTATCCAGCGTGTATTTCCCGGAGAACTCCAGCCCTTCCGCCGCGAGCCGCTTCACGCTGACCATGCCGTCCACGAACGCCGCGTCGAGCTGGATCGGGCTGGCGTCGGCTTCCTTCGCCGACAGGGTCAGCTCCGCGGCCGCGCCGCCGAATTTCATTTCCCGCAGATCCACCGCCCACTTCCCGGAGATTTCACTGCTGGGGAATTTCTTGAAATCATTTGGCAGTTTCAGCTTCGCATCCAGCGCCCTCAGCACCCGGGACACCTCGGCGATGTTGAAATTCCCCGCGATGCGCTCCAGCCCGATCTTCCCTTCCTGGATGCCGCTGCGATCAAACTCCCCTCCCCCATCGATGGTGAAATCGGAACCCAGCGACTTGCCCGCCACCTTTGCGGAAAATTTCCCCTCCTCGATCGCCACCCCCACCGAGGTCTCCGGCACGTCCCAGCCGTCGTAGGAAAATCCCTCCACGAAAGCCTCCGCCGAGCCCACCGCTTGCGTCCAATCCGGGAACACATCCCTCACCTCGACCGCCAGCGAGGTCATCCGCCCTTTCAACGGCATACCTACGCCCAACCCGGCCATGGGATTTCCGAAATCCAGCGCGCCTTCCGTCAGATCCACGCGCACATCGCCGATCCCCTCGCCGACATCCAGCTTCAGAACTGCGCCGAACACGCGAAACTCGCCGTTCGCGGAGACCGCGCCGTTCTCCGGCAACAGCAGTTCAAAATTCCGCACGCCGACCTTCGGCAGCAGATCGAACCTGCCCATAGCGAGCTTCCCTTCCTCCCACACGATGCTGACCTTCTGCGAAAGCAAAGTCCGCCCTGAGGCGTCGGTGATCGTGCCGACCGCGAACTCGATGAGATCCGCGTCGGGCTTGTGGGAAAGCGAAGCACCGGTGACCTCGACCACGCGCTTACCGTCCTGTTTCGCGGAGACGCTCATGTCCGAAAGATCGAGGGCGAGCGGCATGAATTTTTCCCGCGCCATCCCCAAATCCTTTGCCAGTTCTGGGAAGTCCGGCGGCGCTTTCTCCTTTTTCTCCGACTCCACCACCCGCAGATCCACATGAATCCCTGAGCCAGAAATCCCGCGCATCTTGCCCTCGATCAGCTCAAGGAAATGGTAATCCGTCACCAGCCTGTCCACCACCACCCGCTCCAACGCGCCCTCCGCCGAGGTGATTTCAAGGTCATACACCTCCACCCCGCCCAGCAGCGTGCCGCCTAGGCGCATTTCGCCGATCATCCCCGCCTTCGCCATGAAGTGCGCCGCCACCTTCGGCCCCAGCCAGCGCATCCCCGGCCCGTTGAGCCAGACCAAGGTGACGATAAGAAAAAACAGCCCGAACAACGTAATACGTCCAAACCAACGCAAACACCCACCACGTTTCCGGGGGGGCTTTTTCACATCGGCTACCACATCGCTCACCGCGCTACCCTAGACCAACAAGCTAGGAACACCATAGGAAGATGTGGGGCCGCAAGGAGTTTGCTTTCTGCGGGAAGCCCCTGAAAAAGCCATTGCGTCGGGCCTGCCTGCCTGTCGTAGCCTTGGCGAAAATTGGAGGGCCGGGAAATGGGGTTGATGAAAACTCGAGAAAACTGGCAGGACTCGCAGAAATGTTGTGATGAAGCATCTCACCCCAAACACATGGGATGAAGTGTCGAATGAGCGGTGATCAGTGGAAAGACGGATCAAGCGTAGGCGAGTTTTCCTTTCGGCTCCGGGATGGGGCGGATGAGGGAACGGGCGGTTTCGATCCATTCGGCGATGACTTGCTGAGCGTTGGCGACGGCTTCCTCATAGGATGCGCCGTCTGCCATGCAGCCGGGGAGTTCGGGGACTTCGACAAGGAAGGCGTTGTCTTCCTTGCTCCAATAGATGATGAGTTCGTAGCGCATTTCAGTCGATTTCGAGTTGGTATTTGAGGTATCCCATGACACGGCGAAGGGCGGATCTGACGGTGGAGTCAGTTGGATGAAGCTCGGCTTTTCCTG
>CAMCXJ010000093.1 GCA_945883455.1 Prosthecobacter debontii | reverse complement strand
TCACGCCCTCCGCCCGCTCCCAGAACACCGGCCAGTCATCTACTAGGAACGTAGTATTTCGGCACTCGACATCCGCCAAACGCCTCGCGAGAGCCAGGGACAACGGCCCGGGGATGGTCGTAGAAATTTCAGGAAGCACGTGGTGAGTTTGTCACGGGAGGCTATTCCTTGAAGTTTAAAGTTTAAAGTTTAGAGTTTAGGATTTTAGGTTTCCGATCCTAGACTCCCCCCGTGATCGCCCGCGTTCTCATCGACGGCCCCTACGAGCTTGTTTTCGATTACGTCATCCCCGAGGGGCTGGCGGTGGTGGAGGGCTGCCGGGTGCGCGTGCCGATCCGGCAGAAAAACACTTCCGGGACCGTGCTTTCCGTGACGCCGCCGCAGGAGCAGAACGAGTTCGCCATGCGCGAGGTGAAATCTCTGATCGATCCCGAGCCGCTGATCACGCCGGTGCTGCTGAAGACGGCGCGCTGGATCGCGAACTACTATGGTTCCCGTATCGAAGGCGTGATCCGCTCCATCCTGCCGGAGGCGGTGCGCACGGAGGACAATTCCGCGAAGACCCGCCGCATCGCCACCGCCGTGGCGGATCCCGATCCCGAGGCGCTCGCGAAACTGGAGAAGCGCGCCGCGAAACAGCACGCCATCCTTACCCTCCTGCTCCACGCGCCAGACCGCACCCTCGCCGTCGCCGACCTCGGAGAAAACTCCGCGCCATCACTCAAGAGCCTCGCGGAGAAAGGTTTCATCACGATCGGCGAGGAAGATGTCCGCCGCGATCCCGAGGCGGACGAGACCATCGTCCCCTCCGAGCCCCTCACCCTCAACGACCAGCAAAACGAAGCCTTCGAAGCCATCAAATCTTCCCTTGGCGCTCTTGGCGACTTGGCGGTTCAACCCTTCTTATTGTTAGGAGTAACAGGCAGTGGCAAAACCGAAGTCTATCTCCAGGCCGCGCAGGCCGCGCTTGATCTCGGGAAAACGGTGCTCGTCCTCGTCCCGGAAATCGCGCTCACCCCGCAGACCGTCCGCCGTTTCAAAGCCCGCTTTTCCCAGCTCAACGACCAGGTCGCCGTCCTGCACTCGCATCTCTCGCAGGGTGAGCGTTTTGACGAGTGGCACCGCATCCGCAAAGGTACGGCACGTATCGTAATTGGCGCGCGCTCCGCCGTGTTCGCGCCCTTGCCAAACCTCGGCCTGATCATCGTCGATGAGGAGCACGAGTCCTCCTACAAGCAGGAGAGCCCGCCGCGTTATCACGCCCGCGATGTCGCGGTTTTGCGCGCCGCGTTCGAGCCGTGCGCCGTCGTCCTCGGCTCCGCGACGCCCTCACTGGAGAGCTGGCAGAACTGCCTTTCCGGGAAATACCATCTCCTCCGCCTCGACAAGCGCGCCGACGCCCACTCCATGCCGCTCGTCCGCGTGATCGACATGCGCTTGGAGAAGCAGAAGCAGAAAGGCCAAACCCCGATCCTCTCCGACCGCCTACGCACTGCCCTCGAGCAGCGCCTAGCGAAGGGCGAGCAATCCATCCTTTTCCTCAACCGCCGCGGCTTCGCTCGCTCGCTGCAATGCCATTCTTGCGGCCATGCTTGCACCTGCCCGCACTGCGCCGTCGCCCTCACCTACCACCGCACTGATGAGCGGCTGGTCTGCCATGTCTGCGGCCACCAATCCATCGTCCCGAAAAAATGCCCGGAGTGCAAAAATCCCGGCATCGCGCTGCAGGGCTACGGCACGCAGAAGGTCGAGGAGGTCCTCCAGAAAGTCCTGCCGGAAGCCCGTTTCGCCCGCATCGATGCCGACGCGATGCGCCGCAAGAACGCGCTGAAAGACATCCTGCGGAAATTTAAATCGAACAAGATCGACGTCCTCATCGGCACCCAGATGATCGCCAAGGGCCTGCATTTCCCCAACGTCACCTTGGTCGGAATCCTCAACGCCGACCTCGGCCTGCACGTTCCGGATTTCCGTGCGGGTGAAAGGACATTCCAGCTCCTCACACAGGTCGCCGGACGGGCGGGCAGGGGAGAACTGGAGGGCGAGGTCATCGTCCAGACCTTCACGCCGCACTCACCGAGCATCCAGTTTGCGCGGAAACACGACTTCGACGGCTACGCCGAGCAGGAGATGGAAATGCGCCGCCAGTTCCGCTTCCCGCCCTTCGCCCACTGCGCGGTGCTGACAGCCCGCTCCACCCACGAGCGCCGCGCCGAATTCACCCTCCAGACCCTGCACCTCCGTTTGAAGGAGGATTTGCCCGATGGAATCACCCTCGGCGAAGTCCTCCCCAGCCCCCTCGTAAAATCCCACGACCAGTTCCGCTTCCAGATCACGCTTCGCTCCCAAAAAGCCCGCCCGCTCACCAATCATGTTCAGAACATACTTAGAAAAACCACACTGCCGGAGGATGTCACCGTGGTGTTCGATATGGACGCATATAATTTTTCGTGAGCGGCCATATCGTGGGGCACGCATCCCAAAGCGCGGGAAGCCAATGTCACGGGTTGCGCCTCCTTATTTGGCAAGTATCATGTTGCCGTCGGCGCGGGGATAACCACGCCTTAACTTGTTCCGCATGATCGGTCTTGCTCTCAAAATGCTCTTCGGCGATACCGCTAAATACCTGATGCTGGTATTCGGTATCTTTTTCGCCACCTTCCTAATCCTCCAGCAGCTTGCCATTTTCTGCGGCCTCATGCTATGGACGACTTCCACTTTGAAAAACGTCAACGCACCGATCTACGTTGTCGATCCGCAGGTCTCCCAGGTCAACGAAACCACCCCGATGCGCGATACGGATGTCGCGCGGGTGCGCTCGGTATCCAATGTCCGCTGGGCAATGCCTCTCTTCAATGGTATCCAACGCGTAAAGCTCGATAACGGCGCTTTTAAGATCATCCAGCTCACCGGTATCGACTCCGCCTCGCTCGCAGGCGCCCCTGCAACCCTCGTCGCCGGTAAACTCGAAGACCTCCGCTTGCCCAATACCGTCATTATCGATGAGCTCGCGGTAAACTTCCTTTCCAGCGATCCGGATAAACCCATCAAAGTCGGCGATCGATTCGAGATCAACGACATCGAGGCGCGTGTCGTAGGTATCGCCGAGTCCATGCGGTCGTTCACCGGTGGCCCATACGTCTGGACTACCTACGAGCGCGCCCTTCAATACGCCCCGCCGCAGCGGAAAATGCTTTCCGCCGTGATTGCCGCACCCATGCCCGGTGTTACCCTCGAAGCCGCCGCCGCAGAAATCGAAAAACAAACCGGCCTCCGCGCTTACGTGAACCGCGATTTCAGCTTCGATGCTCCCGATGACTTCAACACCAAGACCGTGTTCTGGTTTGTAAAAAACACCTCCATCCCGATCTCTTTCGGCACCACCGTCATCGTCGGCCTGATTGTCGGTATCGCCATTTCCTGCCAGACTTTTTATGCCTTCGTGCTCGATAATCTCAAGCACCTCGGCGCACTCAAAGCCATGGGTATGTCGAATTTTCGCCTCAGCATGATGCTGGTCATCCAGTCCGTGACTGTCGGCATTATCGGCTTCGGCATCGGCCTGCTCGCCACCGCAGGCTTCACTTTCAGCGCGATTGAAAACGGCGCGCCATTTTTCATGCCCACCATCATCCCCTTCGCCGTCTTCGCAGCCATCCAGCTCATCTGCCTCTTCGCAGCTAGCCTCGGTATCATCCGACTCTCGCTGTATGAACCTGCCGCTGTTTTCCGCACATGAAGCCAGCCACCGATGCCATCGTCCAAGTGGAAAACGTGGAGAAGACCTTCAACTCTGGGGTCAACGCCATTCACGTGATGAAAAACGTCAGCCTCGCCGCGTATCCCGGCGAGATCCTCATGCTGGTTGGTCCATCCGGCTGCGGGAAAACCACCCTACTCTCCGCCATAGCGGGCACGTTAAAAGTCGAATCCGGCTCCATCATCGTCTTCGGCCAGCCGCTGCACAGCATGTCGGGCAGCGCACTCACCCGCTGTCGCGCCAAGAATATCGGCTTCATTTTCCAGCAGTTCAATCTCATCCCCACCCTCAGCATCGCGGAAAACGTCTCCGTCCCCCTGCTCATCCAAGGTCAATCGAATCGCCATGCTATCAAGGCAGCCCGCGAGGCGCTCGACGCCGTCGGCTTAGCAGATCGTTGGCGGGAGCGACCTAACAAACTCTCCGGTGGTCAGCAGCAACGCGTCGCCATCGCCCGCGCCCTCGTCCACCAGCCACCGCTGGTCATTTGTGATGAACCCACCGCCGCCCTCGATTCCAAGAACGGCGAAATCGTCCTAGACCTTTTCCTAAACGTCGCCCGCACACCCGGCCGCGCCGTCATCATCGTCACCCACGATAACCGCATCTTCTCCTACGCTGACCGCATCGCCCTCATGGAAGACGGCGAGATTCTCGAAGTCACCCAGCAGAGCCACAACGTCCCGCCCAAGTTCATCCACGAACACTCCATACCTACTTCTTAACCTCAATCACCGTTTTCCCATGTTCTCCAAAATACTCCGCTATGGCACAATCGTGGCTGCTATCGCAGGCATCTACCTCATGGTTCAAGCCCTCCAAGCCCAGACGAAAAATCAACCCGTGCTTGGCGGTGATCCACCGGTCATGCCGCCCGCGAAACCCTTTAAGCAAAGCGTCGCCGCCACGGGTATCCTAGAAGCCTTGAGTGAAAATGTAGCCATCGGCGTGCCGTTGCCGGGACTCGTGACGGAGGTGATGGTGAAGGTCAACGACCGCGTGAAGAAAGACCAGCCGCTGATGAAACTCGACGACCGGGATCTGCTCGCGGAGCAGCTTTCTAACAAAGCCCAGCAGGAAATCTCACGCGCCCAGATCACAGTCAGCGAAGCGCAGCTCGCGAAGCTGGAGTCCCAGCTCCAGCGCCTCAACTCCATCACCGACAGCCGCGCCGTCAGCCGGGACGAGTTGGAAAACCGCAGGCAGGATGTGGCCGTTTCCCAGGCACAGCTCGCCGCCGCGAAGGCACAGCTCGCCGCTTCGGAAACCGCGATGGAGCGCATCAATCTGCTCATCGAGCGGCTCACCGTCCGCGCGCCCCGCGAAGGCACGATCATCCAGGTCAATGTCCGCGCCGGGGAATACGCCGCCACTTCCCCGAAGAGCCCGGCCATGATTTTGGGCGAAACCGAGAGGCTCCAGGTGCGCGCCGACATCGATGAACAGAACGCCACCCGCATCCGCGCGGGGCAGGCGGCGTTCGGTTATCTCAAGGGCGATCCGACCATCACCTTTCCGCTCAAATTCATCCGCATCGAGCCCTATGTGATCCCGAAAGTTTCCCTCACCGGCTCCAGCACCGAGCGGGTCGATACCCGCGTGCTGCAGATCATCTACTCCCTGGATCGCCCGAAAGATCTGCCGCTCTACGTCGGCCAGCAGGTCGATGTGTTCATCGAAGCCCCCGACCGCCACAGGAAACAATGAACCCGCGTCTCCTCGTTTTTCCCGGATTCCTGTTGCTGGCCTCATGCATGGTCGGCCCCGATTTCCAGCTTCCCGGAGCTTCCGGTGGCACGAAATGGAAACAGTCCCCAACCGCCGCCGCCGCGTCCCTGCCCGACAACTGGTGGCGCCTGTTCAACGACCGCGAGCTGACCCGCCTTGTGGATCGCGCACTTACCGCGAACAACGACCTCGCCGCCGCCAGCGCGCGGGTCGAAACTTCGCGCGCCTTGGTGGGCTTGGATCGCGCCAAGCTTTTCCCCACCCTCGATCTAACAGGTTCCGCTGGAATCAACCGGTCATCCAGCGATGCCCTCGAAGCGAACCTTCCTCCGGGAGCGAGCGTCCCCCTCGAACAACAGCGCTACCGCAGCACCTTTGATCTCGCTTACGATCCGGATCTCTGGGGCAGAAACAAGCGCGCCATCGAAGCCTCGTCCGCCCAGGCCGCTGCCGCAGTGGCGTTGCTCGATTCGCAGCGTCTCGGCATCGCCACGGAGGTGGCGCGGCAGTATTTCCTGCTGCGTGGTCTCGATACGCAGGCCGCCGTCCTGAAGAGCACCATCAAAAGCCGCCAGGACTCGCTCGATATCCAGAAATCCCGCACCGATGCGGGCTTGGATGATGGCATCGCAACCAGCCGCGCCCGCACGGAACTCGAACTCGCCCACAACGACCTCAGCCTCGTCCAGCGCCAGCGCGGCTCGGCGGAACACGCCCTCGCCGTGCTTTGCGGGACAGTCCCCTCCGGCTTTTCCATCGGCGCGCACAAAACCGAAACCACCCTTCCCGACATCCGCCCCGGCCTTCCTGCGCAAGTCCTCCACCGCCGCCCCGACGTGCGCGCTGCCGAGCAGAATCTCCGTGCTGCCTGCGCCGAAATCGGGATCGCGGAAGCGGCGTTCTACCCGAATTTCAGCCTCACCGCGAGCGGCGGTTTCGAATCCATCGAAATCGCGCGGTTTCTCGATTGGGAAAACAGGGTGCTCTCGCTCGGTGCTGGAGTCGCCGCTCCGATTTTCCGCGGCGGTGCGAACAAGGCGAATTATCAGGCCGCCGTCAGCCGCTACAACGAGGCGCTCGCCGCCTATCGCCAGTCCTTGCTCATCGCCTTGCGCGAAGTGGAGGATGCCCTTGTCGATCTAAAGGGTCTCGCGAAATCTAGGGCTTCGCTGGAGGGCGCGCTCAAGAGTTCCTTGGAAACGAAAAGCCTCTCCCAGGAACGCTACGACAAAGGTCTCACCAGCTATTTCGAAGTGGTCGATGCCGAGCGCGGCGTCTTTCGGATCGAGCTCTCGCTGAGCCAACTCCATGCCGACCAGCGCATCACCCTCGCCGCCCTCGCCAAAGCTCTCGGCGGCGGTTGGAGCGGTAAGTGAAAATCTGAAATGACCGGGAGGGCGCGCAGATATCACCATATTGTTCGAGTGCAAGGATAGGGGTTGAAAGCCTGCCCACCATGCCCCACCTTTGGTCCTCTCTAGAACGAGGACTCTGAAAATTATGAAAATGGCGATGAAGATAATGACAATCCCCATGCTCTCGGCGGCAGTCGCCTTGGGGCAGGGCGAATACGATGCGGTGCAGCGGGGCGCGGAGGTTTTTGAATCGATGGGTTGCATTGTCTGCCACTCGGTCGCGAAGGACGACGCCTCTGCCAAGACCGGCCCGAACCTCCACGGACTTTTCCTCACCGAACCGCGTGAACGCGAAGCTGCAATTCCCGCCACCGGCGAGAAGAAAAAGGTGAAGGCGGACAAGGCGTATTTTACCGATTCCGTCCGCAAGTCGTGGGACTTGCTCGCCGTCTCGGAAAAAGGCGACACGAAAGGCACAGCCTACGGCGCGATCATGCCGATGTATACGCCTGAGGTAATTTCCGATGAGGATCTGGAGGCAGTTTGGCATTATGTCCGGACGCTGGCCGAAGGTTATGCAGCCGGCCCCGCGCAAGTAATGCTCAAGAAGAAGGACGCGCCACCCGCCGCCTCGCCGTTGGGAATTCCGGATGAAGAACCTGTCGCTGACCGCGCCCGCGTGTTCCGCGTGGCGATGACCGGCACCAGTGGCCGCGCGGTCGCCGTCGGTCTGCCCAACGGCATGAGCTACGCCTTCGATCCGCGTTTCCTCTCCGTCCGGAAAATCTGGAGCGGCGGTTTTCTCAACCTCAAGGAAGAGCGCTCCGGCCGCGGTGGAAAGGCTTCTGTCCCCGGCAACGGCGCGAAGGTATATCTGGAAGGCGGCCCACTGCTTGCCCCGCTCACCTCTGGCGGCGAGATCGTGGATTTCGAGTTCAAAGAGTCCGACATGAACGATTCCGAAGCCCAGATCAAATACCTCAACGACAAGTCCGATCACCTCGACCGCCTCGCCGCGCTGGACGCGGAATACCTCGGTCATTCGCTTACGCCGAAGCCCGGCTATCCCGTGTTCATGTTCCGGATCGGGAAAAATATCCTCTCCCAGGTTGTCCTGATCTCAGACGACGGGGAACTCACCCTCGTAGTGCGTGGGAAAATCGATCAACCACAATCCTTCCGCCTCCGTGCCGATGGTCTCACCGCTGTCCGCGTCGAGGGCGGCGAGTTGAAGGATAATGTCTGGACGCTTCCGGTTTCCGCCGATGGCAAACTCCACACACTTAAGGCACGCTTCGAAGGCGGCCTAGTAGCCCGCCCCGCCCTTCCGCGCGGTGAGGACTGGACTCCACAACCCGTAGTCATCAAGCCCTCGGAACCCGGCAAGAAACCGCTGGAACTTCCGGCTGGTTACTCCGCACTGACATGGGCCCCGCCGCTCGATCTCTACGGGCGCACCCAGCTTTTCGAGCCTACCGGCATCGCCATCGCGAAGGACGGCACCATCGTCGTCTCCACGCGCACCGCCGGTGTGTGGCGCATCCGGGACGGGAAATGGTCGCTGTTCGCGGAGAACGCCTACGAGTCGCTCGGAGTGGTGATCGAGGACGACAAAGGCGATT
>CAMCXJ010000092.1 GCA_945883455.1 Prosthecobacter debontii | reverse complement strand
GAATCCGACAAATCAAACTGGCTCGCCAAAGGCGGCTACACTCTTGAGAACCCTGAACGTTTGATCGAAGACCTACGTTCCCAGATTTTGCCGCTTGAGGCGGTTCCGGCCCGTAGCTCCCGATTTGGAGAAACCTACGAGATTCTGGGAGTGCTTCTAGGGCCATCCAAAATTCCGCTTTCCGTGCGATCAATCTGGCTGAAAGATCCCTTGTCCGGATCGGTTCGTTCGATTACACTCTTCCCATCGTCAAACAAAAAAAATTCATGAATCTCGAACTCTACAAGCACGCGGTGATCACCACCGACCTCCCGGAACTGGGCTTGAAGCGTGGGGATCTGGTTACCGTGGTGGAGGAACTGCGCAACGCCGATGGCGAACCCGGCTACGCGGTGGAGGTTTTCAATGCACTGGGTGAGACCCTCGATGTCCACATGCTGCCCGCCACTGCCCTTGAGCCTGCCAGCGAGGACGAAATCCTCTGCGTGCGACGCGTCGTGTCCGCCGCGTAAGTCACGGTTCATCATGCACGGGGCGCGGGATCTGCCGAAACGGTTGCTCGAAGATCCTGAAGAATAGGCCAAAACGCGGATGCGGCTCAACGTAGTCCGGCTACCCGCTCAGCCACAGTCTCCCAATCCACTTCCTGCGTCAGATGACACCAGCTCAGCCGGATATGGAGCGGCTCTCTCAAGGTTAATCAGCCATCGACTCATCATCTGCCCGGGTTTCAATCGAGGTTGGAGTCGGCTTTAGAGATCGGATGCCATTCTTTGAATACGTCCGGCTCCTTTTTTTCGGCGGCGATTTTCTTTTTAACTCCACTCAAATCCTGGTGGATCAACACCCTGAAATTTGGTTTCCAGTCATCCCCTTTCTTGCCGAACGCATCGCTGGGGATTCCGATCAACTCATTCAGGGTTTTTCGGAATCGGTAGAATTGCCTACGTCTCGATCGTTTTTCAACTGCGGGATTTAGGACTATCTCAGCAGCGCGAGGATGGGAGCGGGATAGACGCCGAACACCAGTGTGAGGGCGGTGAGGGAGGCGATGGCGATTTTTGAGATCGTGGGCAGGGGGATGGCAGAGGAGTCGCTGGCCTCGATCCACCACATGGCGCGGATCGTCTTGAAGTAGTAATAGAAGCCTGCGGCGGCGGCGATGACGGCGATGGTCAGTCCCGCCCAGAGGTGGGCTCCGGCGGCGAGCTGGAAGACGAAGAATTTCCCGATGAAACCGGCGGTGAGCGGCACACCCGCGAGTGCGGCTAGTAGGATGGTCATGGCCAGCGCGAGGAGCGGGTTGCTTTTTCCGAGGCCGTTGAAGTCGGTGATCGCCTCGCCATCGCGGTGGATGCGGATCTGCGCGAGGACGAAGAACACGCCCATCGTCATCAATAGGTAGGTGGCGAGGTAGAAGGAGACGGCATCCACCGAGGAGATGGAGGAATCCGTGCCCGGAGCCCATGCGGCGAGCGCGAGGATCAGGAATCCGGCGTGCGCGATGGAAGAGTAGGCGAGCAGGCGCTTGAGGTTTGTTTGCGGGATGGCGGCGAGGTTTCCGTAAAGTAGGGTCGCGCCTGCGAGGATGAGCAGGATGGTCAGCACCTGGCCGCGGACGG
Source organism: Prosthecobacter debontii (assembly GCA_945883455.1). Lineage (GTDB taxonomy): Bacteria > Verrucomicrobiota > Verrucomicrobiia > Verrucomicrobiales > Akkermansiaceae > Luteolibacter. Next base: position 6,974 of record CAMCXJ010000092.1, on the reverse strand, counting down.
GGGAGGCTTCACCGAGAAAGGGCGTGAGGAAACGGATCAGCAGGATGAAGCCCGCCGCCTTCGAACCGACGGAAAGGAAGGCGGTCGTGGGCGTGGGTGCGCCCTGATAGACATCGGGGATACACATCTGCATCGGGAACGCGCCGACCTTGAAGCCGAGCGCGACGAGCACCAGGGCGATGCCGAAGAGAAGAGGGATGGGAGATTGGATATGGGAGATTGCGGTCGGCATCAGATCGAGGCGCATCGTGCCCGTGGTGCCGTAAACCCAGGCGATGCCGTAAACGAGGAACCCGGTGCTGAGCGCGCCGAGGATAAGGAATTTCGCGCCCGCCTCCAGCGAGCCGACGTTGCGGCGCATGTAGGCGACGAGGATGTAGAAGGTGATGGTGACCAGCTCCAGCGCGACGAAGGCGCCCGCGAGATCCTTCGCGGAGGCCATCCACATCATCCCGGCGCAGGCGAAAACAGGTAGGCAGTAGAACTCGCCGGTGCCGTTCTCCGAGGTGGGCTCCGCCGTGTAGCGGGAAAGAATTTTCCGGTAATCGATGGCCATCAGCAGCACGAGGATCGTGGCGAGCAGGGCGAAGATTTTGTAGAAACGGGCGAGGGAATCGAACTGGTAGAAATCCCACAGCGGCCATCCCGCCCATGCCGACGCGGGCTTCGCATCCGGGCCATACGCAAAAAATGTGGCGATCAGAATGAGAGCGAGGCCGATGGCTCCGGCGAAGCCAACCCAAGCCTTTTGCTTCGAGGGGACGAAGGCTTCGGCCAAAAGGATGAGGAGGCCGAGAGCAACGGTGAGGGCTTCTAGGTAGTAGGCGGGCATGGCGGGGGAAAATTCTAAATTTTAAATTTTAAATTCTAAAGGGGGACGGATTCTCTGAGTTCCCATTTAGGATTTCGTGCTTACTGCTTCGTGCTTCACTTCAGAAGGTTCAGGAGGAGGTTGGGGAAGCAGCCGACGGCGAGGAGGGCTACGGTGAGGAGGACGGCGGGGATGTGGTCGGTGAGGGTGAGGTCAGCGGCTTTCTCGGTGGATTTCACGGCGGGGCCTTGGAAGATATTGCGGTAGGCGCGGAGCATATAGACGGCGGCGATCACCACGCCCCAGATCGCGAGGATGCAGGCGATCTGGACGGGGCCGAGGCCATTGGCGGGCACGTAGTTTTGGAAAGCGGAGAGGAAAACGAGCACTTCGCCGGAGAAGTTCGCGAGGCCTGGCAGGCCGATGGATGCCATCGCGGCGATGCCGAACAAGAACGCCATGCCGGGCGCGGATTTTGCGAGGCCGCCCATGTCGGAGAGATCCAGCGAGCCGGTGCTGCGCTCGATCCGATCCGCGAGGCCGAAGAGTAGCGCGATGGAAACGCCGTGTGCGAACATCAGGACAACGGCGGCGGGGAGGGCGAGGGTGTTGCCGGGCACAGCGATCAGCGCGGCGATAGCCAGGAAGATGTAGCCCATGTGCATCACCGAGGAATTTCCGAGCAGGGTGTCGAGGCGCTTCTGCGATAGGGTCACGAAGCCGACCCACAGGATGTTTCCTAACAGCAACACAAGCAGCGGCGTGAGCCATGCCTGCATGCCTTCCGGCACGAGAGGCACGGCGACGCGGAGCAAACCGTAGAGGCCGAATTTTTTCAGTACGCCGGCGTGGAGCATCGCGGTCGGGGCAGGGGCGCTGGCGTAGGCGGGCGCGGCCCAGGAGTGGAAGGGGAACAGCGAAACGAGCGTGCCGAAGCCGACGATGAGCAGCGCGGCGATGCCTTTCTGCGCGGCGGGATCGATGGTGCCGGCGAGGTTCTTGATTTCCCGCATGTCGAAGGTGCCCGCCAGCGAGGCGAGCCACACCAATCCAGCGAGAAGAATGAGAGAGCCGAGGCCGAGGTAGATCGTGATCTTCCATGCGATCCCGCGTCGGTCGCCGCGGCCGAGGATGCCGATCATCAGGAAAGTGGGGATCAATGCCATTTCGTGGAATGCGTAGAAGAAGAACAGATCCGTAGAGGCGAAGGCTCCGATGGCTCCCGCGGCGATCAACAGGGAGGAACCGTAGTAGAGTTTTTCGCGGCCTTCCGGAGCTTTCCCGGAGAGTACGGCGGCCATCGTCACGATCACGGAAAGGATCACCATCACGAGGCTCATGCCATCAAGGTATCCGAAGCTGAGGTTGATTGCGGGCTTCGTCAAAACCGGCAGGGAGAAATTCCAGATCGCCTCTTTCCAGCAGAACACCGAGCCGAGACCGAGGATGAGATTGATGGCGGACGCGGCAATCGCAGTGAGCCGGGCGGGAGCGCCAAGCAGGATCGCGAGGAAAGCGAGGATGGGCAGGGCGACGAGAAGGATGAGCATGGGAAAAAGGGGCGGGTGGCAGTGGTTCCGTGGCGGCAGGGCGAATACAGCGAACTTGGGGCGGCGCGGAAAGGGCAAAATCGGATTTTTCAGCGGTGTCGGGGCTGCCGTAGGGGAGACCAGCCATGAATGCCGGATCTCCGCCGAACTCAGAGGACGGTTGACAGCTGGCGGGTAGCGTGAAAACTGCCGCGCCATGCAATTAAAGAATTTCACGACTCCCCTGATGATTGCCGCCGCATTGGTGGCGTTGCCCGCCCTTGTGCATTCCGAAGAGACTCCGGTCGCAAAACCTCCCGCCGCCGATGAACCGGCGCTTGACCAACCTAAAAAGATTATGCCCGAAACACCTGCCGATGTAGCCGCCGCCCCCGCCGATGCTGTAAAGACCGAGAGCGGTCTGGCCTCGAAAGTCCTCAATGCCGGAACCGGCGATAAAAAACCCACTGCCTCCGATACAGTGACCGTTCATTACACCGGCTGGACGACGGATGGGAAAATGTTCGATAGCTCGGTGAGCCGCGGTGAGCCTACGAGTTTCCCCCTCGGTGGCGTGATCAAAGGCTGGACCGAAGGTCTCCAGTTGATGGTGACCGGCGAGAAGCGCCGTTTCTGGATTCCGGAAGGACTCGCCTACGGCCCGGCTGTTCCGGGCAGCGGCCGCCCCGGTGGAATGTTGGTCTTTGATGTGGAACTGATCGCCATCAAGGAAGCAGCCAAGGCACCGGCCGATGCCGAGAAAACGAAGGGTGGGGTCGCCTACAAGATCACCAAGAAAGGCGAGGGTGAGATGCCGGGAGCGGATCAAATTGTCACCTTCCATTTCACAGCCAAGACCACGGACGGTCAGGTGGTGCAGGACAGCCGCACCCAGCCCGCGCCTCCCAGCGTGCCTCTCGATAAACTGCCGCCGGAACTCGCCGAGATCATCGGCGGGATGAAGACGGGCGAGCAGCGCCAATGCTGGCTGCCTGAGCCGCAGGCTCCCGGCGGATTGATCGTCGCGGACATCGAGCTGGTCTCCTTCAAGGCCGCACCACCTGCACCTGCTGTTCCCGAAGACGTCGCCGCCGCCCCGGCCGATGCGAAGAAGACCGAAAGCGGAATCGCCCACAAGGTGCTGACCGCAGGTAAGGGTGAGGAAAAACCCAAGGCCGCAGATACCGTGAAAGTCCACTACTCTGGATGGACGACGGATGGGAAAATGTTCGACAGCTCGGTGACCCGTGGTGAGCCCGCTGAATTTCCGCTCAGCGGTGTGATCAAAGGCTGGACGGAAGGCGTGCAACTCATGGTGGTCGGCGAGAAGCGTCGCTTCTGGATTCCGGAAGATCTTGCCTACGGCCCCGTCGTCCCTGGCAGCGGACGGCCCGGCGGAATGCTCGTCTTCGACATCGAGCTGCTCGAGATCGTCCGCTGATGTCGCTATCCAATAAAGGCTACAAGACGCTCAACCATCGTGACGTCCAGTATCGCTGGATGATGAAGAACCGGAGTGGGGTCAACGAGGTGTCGATCTACACGAACGCCGCGATAGGTGGGCGTGAGTTGATCGCCGAGTTGCCGCGGGTGGTCACCATATCTATGGTTATGGACGCGGCTGATTTCGGAAACGCAAACGGATGGAACCCTAACGAGGAAGGTAAGCCGTTGCGCTGCAAGCACACGCGGCGGGGTTTCGTTGCAGCGGACTAAAGATTTCCCGACCAAGCATGGAGTTATTTGAGAAGGGCGATGATGCCTGCCTTTAGATAAAGTACATATCATGGGTGGTTACGGCGAGATATCTCACGCTTTCCAACTGAAATCCCATGTGCCATGGCTACATCAATCCCTCTGGCGATGGGGGTTGAAATCGACGGCAGCATTCTTCGTATTTACTAATGTTTTTTCATCTGGCTTGCGGCGTGATCAGCGAAGATGGTGGCGGAAATGAACGAACTCAAAGATCCGCCCACGTCCATCCGAGGCATTCTGCGACAGCTCGGGCCGGGGCTCATCATTGCTGGATCAATCGTAGGTTCGGGGGAGCTGATTGCGACGACAGCGGTGGGGGCGGAGGCCGGTTTTGTCCTGCTGTGGCTGATCATCATCGGCTGCCTGATCAAGGTGTTCGTGCAGATCGAGTTCGGGCGTTTCACGATCACCAGCGGACGGACGACATTGGACGGACTCAACATGGTGCCCGGCCCCCGGCTCCGGGTGAACTGGCTGTGCTGGTTCTGGTTGGTGTTCACGTTCGTGGCGTTGATCCAGCTCGGGGGAATCATCGGTGGGGTCGGGCAGGCGATGGCGATCCAGCAACCGCTCAGTGAGGCGGGTGCCGAAACAAACGTGCGCGAGGACGCGGAGATCCGGGTGAAGGTGGCGGACAAGATCATCGGGCGCTTCGAAGGGGATGAGCGCATGTCGGCGAGCCTCGGGAAAATCGCGGCGCAGCGCGAGACGGCGCAGGCGGAACTTTCGAAATGGGAGGGAAAGGAAAAACCGGTTTCCCATGACTCGATGGTCTGGGCGACGATCGTCACCCTGGTGTCGATCGTTCTGCTAGTGGTGGGGCGTTACCGCCTGATTCAGAACGTTTCCACCTTCCTTGTGGCGTCTTTTACCCTGGTTACGATGGTGAACTTGTTCTTTCTGCAAGCCTTGCCGGAGTGGCGCGTTTCATGGGCGGACTTGCTCAGCGGGATGACTTTCCAAGTCCCTGCGGGCAAGGGTATGCTCTTGGCCTTAGCGGCGTTTGGCATCATCGGGGTCGGGGCGACGGAGCTGATCCAGTATCCGTATTGGTGTTTGGAAAAAGGATACGCGAAGTGGACAGGGCCGCGCGATGATTCGCCGGAATGGGAGTCGCGGGCGCAGGGTTGGATCCGCATACTGCGCTGGGACGCATGGTGCTCGATGATCGTTTACACCTTCGCGACCATTGGATTTTATCTGTTAGGTGCGGCGATTCTGGGACGCACCGGCCTCAATCCGGGCGGTGAACAGATGGTCAGAACCTTGGGTCAGATGTATGTTCCAGTTTTTGGCGAGGCCGCCCAGGCGGTGTTTTTGTTCGGCGCATTCGCCGTCCTTTACTCGACCTTTTTCGTCGCGACTGCGAGCCATGCGCGGGTTTGTGCCGATGCGTTGCGGGTCTTCGGTGTGGCGTCCGGTGACGACAAATCCTACCGCTGGTGTGTGCGGTTGTTCTGCATCTGCCTGCCGCTGCTATTTTTGGCGAGTTATGCCTTTTTCAAGGCACCGGAGCAGTTGGTGCTGGCGGGTGGTTTCATGGGAGCGCTGATTTTGCCGATGCTAGGTGCAGCGGCCTTGTATTTTCGCTACCGCTGCTGTGATGTGAGGTTGATGCCCGGACGTCTGTGGGACATCGGTTTATGGATGAGTTGCGCGGGGTTGTTTGTCGCCGGCACATACGCGTTTTATGAGAAAGTTTTGAAATAGGAGTCGAAGTCCGCCCACTTTTTCCGCAACTTTTATGCATCGCGGGGTTGTGGTGATGGTTCTTGGCACCTGTCACTTCCGCGTTCACCTCAGATTTATGAGTAGCCATTTTTTCCAAGCTCCCAGCCCCGAATATCTGGCGGAACTCCTGCCCCATTACGATGTCGAGTTCTTCATCGCACAGGGTGGAATGGGGGCAGTTTACAAGGGACGTCAGATATCGCTGGATCGGGATATCGCGATTAAGGTGCTGCCGCATCAAATGGGCGAGAGTGAGGAATTCCGCGAGTCTTTCATTGCCGAGGCCAAGTCGATGGCGCGGCTCAACCACATGAATCTTCTTGGCGTTTTTGATTATGGAGATGTGGACGGTATGCCCTACATCGTCATGGAGTATGTGGAGGGAGGATCGCTCCACGAAGCATGCTACAATCAGGCGGTCGAGGCCTCTCAAGCTGTGTCCATCGTGAAAGGCATCTGCGACGGCTTGGCCCATGCGCACGAGAACGGCATTGTACACCGTGACATCAAGCCATCGAACATCCTGCTCACGCTGAAACGGGAGCCAAAGGTCGCGGATTTCGGACTGGCCCACGCTGCGGATTCAGATGAACTGGGCTTGGTGATGGGTACGCCCGGCTACACCGCGCCGGAGGTTTTTCGGGATCCGAACCAAGCGGGCGCGCTTGCGGATATTTATTCCGTCGGGGTCATCATGAATCAGTTGCTGACCGGCATCGACCCAGCGGGATCTATGACGCCGCCTACCCAATCGTCCGGCAACCTCCGGCTCGATACCATCTGGCGCAAGGCGACGAACCTCGATCCCGCCCAGCGCTATGCGAACGTCGCGGCGATGTCTGCCGATCTCGAGAAATGGATCGCCGCGAAGCAAAAGTCCGCGCTAGCCCCAGCTCCGCGACCATTAACCGCTATCGGCCGGCCCATACCGGTGCAGACTGGCGGTGGCAGTTCGGCGGGCAAGTTTTTCCTCATCGGAGTTCTCGGCGCTATGACCGTGGCCGCATACCTAGTGCTGAAGGATCGCAAACAAGAGATTGATACGGCGGCAGTCAATAACGGTATGGTCGAAACTCTCACCCCCGAATCCGTGGTGCCTGCGTCACCCGTTTCGAGACCGCCGGATGTTCCCGCACCGACGCCCG
>CAMCXJ010000091.1 GCA_945883455.1 Prosthecobacter debontii | reverse complement strand
CTAAACGTTGTGCTGCACCAGATGCCGAGTGACGAATGACCACCGCATCTGCGCCCATAGCTTGCAAAGTTTGAGCGGTGTCCTTGAGGGATTCACCTTTACTAAGACTCGAACCCCCCCACTCATCTACGCCGAGAATCACCGGCGTAGTTCCTGAGGTCACGGAGGCGGCTTTCACCACCGCACCGGGCTTGAACAGCGGGATCACTTCTTTCCCGATGAACCAGAAAATCCCGAACACCGCGATGATCACGCCGATCCCGCCGAAACGGATCGCCCAGCCCATGAAACGGTCGAACCATAGGGTCGCCTTGGAGACTTCAAACCGCCTCGGATCCGGGTTGTTGGCTGGCTCAGGGGGCATTGTTAGATCTGGATGGATGGCCGGATTTCCGAATCAGCCTATCTTTCCCGCGCATTTGTGAACCAACTCTCGCAACGGGCAAAGCGCGGAATGTGACAGAGCTGTCACGAAAGGGGCAGAGCCTTCCGGCACGGCCCCCCGTTATCGAGTCCTTCCGGTCAGGAAAATTATTTTGAGAGCCCCACGACGATCTCGGCGGCGAGTTCGGCGGGCATCGGGAAGTAATTGTCCTTTTCGACAATCATCTGGCCTTGCTTTGAGAGAACGAACTTGAGGAATTCAAGGGTGAGCTTGTCGAGAGGCTCGCCGGGCTTCTTGTTCACATAGACGATGAGGAAGCGCGCCAGCGGGTAATCTCCGGACAGGGCGTTCGCATAGGTGGCATCGAAAAACTCGCCGCCATCGCTGGAAAGCGGCAGGGCGCGGACACCGGAGGTCTTGTAGCCGATGCCGGAGTAGCCGAGGGCATAGATGTCGCCGCCGACGCCTTGCACCACGGCGGAAGAGCCGGGCTGCTCTTTTACCGAAGGCTTGAAATCGCCTTTGGAAAGCGCGTGCTCTTGGAAGAAGCCGTAGGTGCCGGAGGCGGAGTTGCGCCCGAACAGCGAGATCGCGCGGCCTTTCCATGCGTCGAGACCGAGCTGACCCCACTCCGTGATGTCAGCGCCGCCTTTTTTGCGGGTGGAGGAGAAAATGGCGTCCACCTGCTCCATCGACATGCCCTTCAGAGGGTTGTCCTTGTGGGCGAAGACCGCCAGCGCATCCACGGCGACGTTCACTTCCGTGGGCTTGTAACCGAATTTTTTCTCAAAGGCATCGATCTCCTCCGCCTTCATCGGGCGTGACATCGGGCCAAGCTGGGCGGTGCCCTCGATCAGGGCTGGCGGCGCGGTGGAGCTGCCCTTGCCCTCGATCTGGACGTTCACGTTCGGGTAGGACTTCTTGAAACCTTCCGCCCACAGGGTCATGAGGTTGTTGAGGGTGTCGGAACCGATCGAGTTCAGGTTTCCGGAAACGCCGCTCACGGTCTCGTAGTTCGGGATTGCGGGATCGATGTGGGATTCCTCCGCAAGGGCGGGAAGTGCAGCGATCAGGACGCCGGCAAGGCTTATGGCTTTTATGTTCATAGTGGTAGTGCTGGCGCGTTGTTTAAACGCGGCCGGCTACCTTCTCAAGCCCAGTCTGCGCAAAAGGAGTGATGTGGCAAGGTCGTCACATTTTCCTGAAATGGGCATGCACGGACTCACCCGTTATTCAATTCCGATCCAAGTCCCATTGCAAAGCGAGCTTGTGGGCAGCACGGGTATTGCCAAGGACTCTTGATAATGGATACAACCGCCACGCCCATGGAAACCGCCACGAAATCGGCAATCGCCCTCGCGCTATCTCTCGGATTTTGCGCCGTGGTGGTTGCGGGAAGCGAAGCACCGTCCGCCGCAAAACCGGACTTAGAACCCGGCAATAGGTGCGAACGGCTGCTGCACGTGCCGGGGCTTCTTCCCTTGGGTTCCGAAAACCCTTTCATCCAGTCCTTCCAGATCGGCGGCAGGTTTCATTATCAGGCATACTACCTTGACGGCGAGGACGTGAACGGACGCGGTTTCAACGAGACCCACGACGAATACCGCCGCGCCCGCCTTACCGTGAGAGCCGATTTCCTGCAATACATGAGCGCCAAAGTTTTCGTCAACATGGTCAACGACGAGCGCAACATCAGCGGCGGCGGCGATCTCGACTGGGGTTACGAGGGCATTGATGAGGCGCTGCTGAGCTTCGATATCAAAAAGGCCTTCGGTGCCGGGCCGCTCGATAGCCTCGTGCTTAATTACGGTCGCCACAAGTTCATCGTGGGCCAAGAAATCCGCACTTCCTCGACTAAATTACTCACCGTCGAGCGCTCCGCCATCTCCAATAAGGCTCATGGCAGCTACCGACCCACCGGCCTGAGCTTGGATGGTGCCAGCGGTAAATGGACGTTCTCCGGCACTCTCTACAGCTCCACCACCGATGGCACGAACAACGAGGAATTGAGCGGTTGGCAGGACGACGTCGTCTATTACGCCAGCGCCGGTTATCAGGTCAGCGGCGAACTCAAGCTGGGCGTGGATTTGGTTTACAACCATGCCGACGCCATTTCCGAGGACTCCGTCATCGGCTACCGCTGGGGCACTTCCATCAACGCGGAATACCACTTAGAATCATGGGGCATTATCGGCGATTTCATCTATGGAGATAACGGTGGCGCGGATATGACCGGCACCGCGAACCGCCGTGGCGACTTCTGGGGCGTCATGGTTATGCCCTACTATTGGATCGTTGAGGACAAACTCCAGCTCGTCGGACAATACCAATACGGCGGTGCGGAACAGTCTGAGGGCGGTCGTATCAACATTCGCTACGGTCGTGCAGGCGGCACCGGAGCCGCACCGGATGCCGATGTCAACGGGGGCCGCGGAGATGAGCACCATTCTTTTTACACCGGCCTTAACTACTACCTCTGCGGACACAACGCCAAGATCCAGGCTGGCATTGAGTATCAAACGATGGACACCCCCATCGGTGATTTCGACACGCTGACCTACCTGATTGGATTCCGCACGTTCTTCTGATCCGGCGGTTTTGACGAAAGCGGTCGAGGCTCCAGAAATTGGATGTTCCGATGGGCAATTGGGCACGGCACCAAAAGCAGGTTTGCAAAGCTTAGGAAATCGTGTGTATTGGATGGCTGTGGAAGGCATCGAGGTCATCGAGACGGAATGGGGCAGCGAGCTTCACCAACGATTGGTGGCGGAGGAGCACGCCGCACGGGTGGCATGGCGGGACTCGCCGGAGGCATGGGAGCAGGCGAAGCGGATGCAGGAGGCCGGGCCGCTGAAGATCGATTGGTCTTCGGCTTTGCGCCGCAAACCAGTTTCAAAGAAAGTCCCCATTTACCGATGGAACGAATTGTCACTCTAACCGATTTTGCCAAGGCGCTGCGTGAGGTGGCGGAGGATGCCGGCGGTGAGTATGTGATGGTCGGTGGATTGGCGGTCGGGGCATGGGCGAGCGCGTTCAATGTGGGTGACGGCAAACCCATGTTCAGCAAGGACATTGATCTGCGCGGCACCCGCCTCGTCGCGAAGGCGGTTGCGCAGGCGCTCAAAAGGGAAGGGGCGACCATCAAGGGGTTCGTTTCCATCACGCGAAAGGAACCACCGGGTCTGGGCAGGAACTATGTCGCCCCGATCGAACTGCCCGATGGCAGGGCAACGCAAGTCGAAGTCCTCGAAGCCCTGCCATGGGTGGATGACGGGCCGGACCGGCCTTATGGTTTCGGTGTCGAGGTAGAGGGGATTCCTTTGCTGGATCCGCTTTCGCTGTTCATCGGCAAGCTGCATGCCTGGCATCACCGGAATGACCCGGAGAAAACCAGCAACGACCGCCTGCACCTGGAGTTGCTGGGTGAGATCATCCCCCAATTTCTCACCGAGGCGGAGCGTCGCGGGGTCGATACCCGGGAGCGGCGAGAGGTGTTGCTCGGGTTTCTCGACTTGCACACGACCCCTTTGTCACCAGCAGCTCTCGCGGGCTTGCGAGAGGCGCTGCTAATGTTCCGTAAAACCTAAAGTGATGGATGGTGCCCTACGCAGGAGACGGGGCTTTTCAGCTTGGCGGGCGCTTCCAATAATCGGAGAAGAAACTGAGGTCACGGAGTTAGGAAAACAGGAATTTTCAACTCTTTCTCCGTTACCTCCGCTTTCCTCCGCGACCTCCGTTTCAACCAAATGCCGGCATAGACCCCATCCGCCTCACGTTAACGTTTAGAACGTTTGCCAAAAGTCCGTGCTCTTATTGGGAAGTTAGGGCAAGATTCCTCTACAACAGCCTAGGCTTGGAATCCCCAGCCACGATTCAATACGAAAGGACTTTTTGCAGACGTCCCAACTACTCGGCGAGGAGGATTTCGTGTTGTTCGATGGAATGCCTGTCGGTAGCAACGGGTTTTACATCGCGGTCGGCGGCCTTTGCGCGCTCGATGCTCTTGAGGTGGCACAGCGCCATGAATTCCTCGAAATGGATCAGCTCCATGCGGCCATCATGGTGCTCGACAATGGCGGTCATGCTTTCGACCCAGTCGCCGGAGTTGAGGTAATGGATCTCGCCGACTCGTTTGTCCTCGGGCGTGTGAATGTGACCGCAGATGATGCCGTCGCAACCTTTGTGAACAGCGAGCTCTTGGAGGAGAGCCTCGTATTTATCGATGAAGCTGACAGCGGATTTCACCTTGGCCTTCACCCGCTTGCTGAGGGAAAAATATTCCTTACCCTGCCATGCGCGCCAGCGGTTATACCAACGGTTGATGTGGAGGAGAGTGTCGTATCCGACCGCGCCAAGGGAAGCGAGCCACTTGTGGTTCGTGGAGACGCTGTCGAAGCCGTCGCCATGAACGACGAGGTAGCGGACACCGTTCGCAGCCTCGTGGATATGCTCCTTGGTGAAACGGATTTTCCCGAAAGCGAGCGGCAGGAAGCGCTCTAAAATATCGTCATGGTTGCCGCGCAGATAGACGATCTCGGTTTTCCCTTTCTCCGACATCTTGAGAATTTTCCGGATCACACGGCTGTGGCGCGGTAGCCATTTCGAGCCGCGCTTGAGCGCCCAGCCATCGATGATATCGCCGTTGAGGACGAGCTTTTCACAGCGGATTTGCTTGAGGAAATCGACGACCTCTGTGGCCTTGCTATCGAGCGTGCCGAGGTGAATATCGGAGAGGAAAACAGTGCGGTAGGAAACCTTCTGACGTTTCCCGATGCGGGGCGGCTTGGTGTAGGGCTTGCGGGGACTTTCCGGCGAAGGGGTAATTGATACGAGCCGCGCCTCAAACTCGGCGACGACCGCTGCCCAGCCCTGCGTCTCCGCCAGTTCGCGGGCGGCAATCCGCATGCCATGACCCGCGCGTATGGCTAGCGCTGCATGGGCGTGCACGAGAAAAGCGGCCACATCACCTTTAGGCGCTTTCAGACCGTTGACGCCGTGCTCCACGTAGCGCGCGGCGGCAGCGTAGTCATAACTGACCGTAGCCAAACCGCTAGCCATGCCCTCAAGCACTACATTCCCGAAGGTCTCTGTTTCGCTGGGAAAAAGTAGGATGTCCGCAGAGGCATAATGCCTCGCTAAATCATCCCCCGTCTGCACTCCAGTGAAATGTATCCACGGATGCTTCGCGGCGAGCTTTTCGCGGATCGGCCCGTCACCGACCACGACGCATTGTAGGTCTGGCACGGCAGCGCGCATTTCGGAAAAGGCGATCATCGCGAGCTCTAGGTTTTTTTCCGCCGCCACACGACCCACCACCATCGCCACGGGAGCGGCGGCTCTTGCACCCCACTCGGCACGCAGGTTTTCGCAGCGTTTCCTAGGATCGAACAGCGCTGTGTCCACTCCGCGCCCGAGCAGATGGACGTTTGTGAAACCCTCGGCCGTGAGACGCTCCACCAGCTCCGGCGAAGGGGCGAGGGTGCAGTTCGCACGCCCATGAAAACGCTTGAGATAGGCCATCGCCATCGGTTGCAGACCGCCAAGGCAGTAACGCTCCATATACTCGTGAAAGTTCGTGTGAAAACCGGTTGCTACCGGAATGCCGAGCGCCTTGGCTGCTTTCACGGCAGACTTACCTAGGGGACTTTCTGTGGCGACGTAGATGACATCGGGACGCTTACGCATCCAACGCTTGCGGAGCTTGAACGGCCCGGGCAACCCCACGCGCACCTCTTTGTATCCCGGCAGTGGAATCGAGGCGGCGATGGTCTCGCCGCGCTTGCCCTCGCCGGTGCGGATCACGTGGACGCGGTGCCCACGGTTCCGTAATCCGTTGCTGAGCCGACCTAAGGTCATAGCCACCCCGTTCACATCCGGGGCGAAGGTATCCGTCACGATGTCGATTTTCATGATAGTTAAGATAAGTTAACTTCTGCTTTCGCTGGCATCACACTCACCTGACACCGCCTGCACAGCCCCGCAAAAGTGACGATTTGGTCACAGAAAGGTTCGCCATCACCTCAAAAGTTAGAAAAATCTAACAGATAAGATTTTCTAATAATTTAGGCTCAACTACTAAATATGCCGTAGTTTTTGCGTTGACGACACCATGGGTATGGGTAGCTTTTGCATCACCGTTTCCGATTTCCACTCATGCGTTGCGTCCAATGTGGCTCCCAAAAAGACAAAGTGCTCGATTCGCGCTCCTCGAAAGATGGAACGACGATTCGACGGCGCAGGGAATGCACGAAATGTACCTACCGTTACACAACCTACGAGCAAATCGAACGTACAGAGCTCCGTGTCGTGAAGCGGGACGGCACGCGCGAATCACTGAACCGCGAAAAACTCATGGGCGGCTTGATCAAGGCTTGCGAGAAACGGCCAGTCTCAATGGAGCGACTCGACCGCGCGGTGGAGGAGATTTTGACAGATTTGCACAAGGATCACCTAAGCGAGGTGCCCTCCGCATCCATCGGGGCGAAGGTGATGGACAAGCTTCATCAGATCGATCCTGTAGCTTACATCCGTTACGTATCCGTTTATCGGCAATTCGAGAACGTCACCGAGTTCATCGCCGAGATCCAATCCCTCTCACGCCGCGCCGCACGCGATACCTTCCAGCGCCGCCTTTTCAAAGAATGAACCGTCACCCTCAAAACGACTTTTTGTGATCTCTTTCATCGGCAACCGTCCCGCGTTACAGATCGGCACCCACCAGGTGTTCGATTATGACACCGCGTGGCTGGAAGACGCGCTGCACCGCGCCGCTCGCGCCGCCAATGATGAGGATTTCCCGCTGATTGCAGAGATCCGCAACGGCGTGGAGCTTTACCTTGAGAATCAATGTTCGCTGCGTCTGCTTCACCTCGGGGATCTATTCGAGCGCATGCGAAAAATGCTGGTGAAAATCGGCTGCGAACGCATCGCGGAAAAGCTGGAGCTGCTCGCCCCGCCGCTCACCGTCTCATTGATCGAGGCCGCGCGCTCCGCGGGCAATGGCTTTGAGCTAGCATTTTTCGAAACGATCCGCACCGAACTCTCCCAGCTACGTGAAGCGGGCGCGGAGGACATCCGCTTCACCGGCCTGCGCGAAAGCACCATGATCTTGCGCGGAAAATCCAAGTGGAACCGCCAATGCGACGCGCTGCTTGCTGAGATCACCGCGTTTCTCAACTCAGCGAACACTCAGCGCATCCGGGTGTAGCCGACCCCCTGGCAGCACTCACCCTTGCTCTGAAAAACGCGCATCTAGGAAATTCAGCAGATCTGCCCTAGTATCGAATCCGTGTCTCGCCTTGCGCCTTGGGTCGGGCGGGGTTTCCCATTTCGCCGTGTAGCTCACCACATCAATCATTCGTGAGGGAATGCCTAGATCTCGCGCTTCCTTCACTGCTTCTGCGGTGCAAGACGCTCCTTCTTGCAGCTCGCCGTTCGATACGATCAAGAATGCATCCGCCCATTCGAGCAATTGCTGAGTCACCAAATGATGGGCATCTGAAGCTAGATGGTTGCCGGGAACAACATACATTGCGAGAGCCACGCTGCATAGCTGCCTCGTCATTGCCCATTCCTCAGCGTCTTTATATTCGTCATCAAACTGCTCCTCGGGAAACGGCAGGATTACGATGACAGGGATACGAAGCTCCACGCAGGTTTTCAGGAAAACCCCATCAGCACCCGGTGCAGCGCTGGTAATTGCAATCATTCGTTTTCCTAACAGATCCCTCATCGCAATAACCTCGCAGCGCGTCACGGCACGCAAGCGCTCCGAATCTATCACATCTCGTTGACCGGCAAATCCGAGCAGCTTGGGTTGCGCCGCGTCATTCATTACAAGAAAGCATTTGGGATGTTCGACGAAGCAAGCCCGCTCTTTCAGAAATCCAGATAAACCTCCGTGCGACGGTTGGCGCGGCGCCCGTCGGGGTTGTCCTCGCCGGTTTCTGTGGCGTTGGGGCGGCGGGGCTGGGATGAGCCTCTGGCGATAGTTACGATCTGTGTGGTGGGAACTCCGGAAATCGCGAGGAAATCGCGAACAATGGCAGCGCGGTTGGCTGAAAGACGGTCGTTATAATCCTCAGTGCCTAGAGCGTCGGTGTGGCCACTGAGTGTGATCTTCTTATTGGGGTCGCTCTTGAGCATGGTAGCGACGATCTCGAGCTGGCGGCGGGTGCGGTCACTCATTACGTCCTCATCGAAGCCGAAGTATAAGGCAAGGGTTTCCCCGCCGGCAGGGTTTTTCACAAGTGGAGAGTAATAGATATCGCCGCCTGCGATGCGGTT
>CAMCXJ010000090.1 GCA_945883455.1 Prosthecobacter debontii | reverse complement strand
TTGTTGAAAAAGATCTCCTTACCGCCAAGGAGCCTGACGCCTCTCCCTACCGCATGAGCCATCATTAGAAATTCAGCTTCGCGAGTTCCTTGGGAAGGAAAACGCCGTCCTTGCGGATCAGTTTCCCATCGAAGCGGATCTCACCACCGCCCCAGTCCTTGCGCTGGATGCTGACCATATCCCAGTGCACCTGTGAGCGGTTGCCGTTGTCGGCGATCTCGTAAGCTTGACCGGGCGTAAAGTGAAAGGAGCCAGCGATCTTCTCGTCGAAAAGGATGTCGCGCATCGGTTCGCGGATGTGCGGGTGGAAACCCAGCGCGAACTCTCCAATGTAGCGCGCGCCGGGATCGGAATCGAGGATGCGGTTAATTTCCTTCGTCTTTGAGCCCGCCTCGGCCTTGATGATTTTCCCCTCGCTAAATTCAAGACGGATTGCATCAAAGGCGATGCCCTGATAAATCGTAGGTGCGTTGTAAGTGATGACGCCTTCGACCGAATTTTTCACGGGCGATGTGAAAACCTCGCCGTCCGGGATATTGTAGTTGCCGCCCGATGCGACGGCAGGGATGTCTTTGATGGAGAATTTCAGGTCAGTGCCCGGGCCGGTGATGTGTACCGCGTCTGTTTTGTTCATAAGGCGGACGAGAGCGTTCATAGCGGGTGAGAGCGCCTTGTAATCGAGCAGGCAGACTTTAAAAAAGAAGTCCTCAAACGCCTCGGTGCTCATGTTTGCCTGCTGCGCCATGGCGGGTGTGGGCCAGCGCAGGACGCACCATTTCGTTTTCTTCACGCGGTGATCCATCACGCCGCGAAGCTTTTTCATGGAGAGCTGCATGTAGTCTGCGGAGACATCGGAAGTTTCGCAGATATTGTGACTGCCGCGTACCGCGATGTAGGCGTGCATATCCTTCATCTCCGCCAGAAGGTGTTTCGCGATAATCTGGTATTGCTCTTCCTCAGCTCCCTTCATCATCTCGCGGGTGATGCGCGCCCGATGGATGCGGATGAAGGGAAACGCCTTCCGTTTCCGCGCTTCACGGATCAATGCGATACCGATTGAGTCCGGCACATCGTAGAGATCAATGAGGACATTCTCGCCTTTTTTCAGGGCAGTGGAATAACCGATGAGCTGGGAGGCGAGGGCGTCAATTCGCGGGTCATGCATGGGTGGAAAGTAACGGACAACCGCCGCATAGAAACGTAAAATTTTCTCAAAACTATCATTTCCCAAGCAGCGTATCACGCAGGATCTCGATAGCGTGGCAATGCCTGATGGGACGACCTTGGACACGGGCAAGGCCGGTAAGATGCATCAGGCAGGACATGTCACCACTTGTCAGAATGTCCGGCTTCGCATCGAGGATGTGATCCATCTTCAGCGTGCCCATACGTCCTGAGATATGGGGAAAGGTAACCGAGAAAGTGCCGCCGAAACCGCAGCATTGCTCGCCCTGTCCGAAGGGGACGATCTCCGCGTTGCCGATGGAACCGAGGAGTTCGACGATAGCCTCCCCGCTGTTCGTGCCGCGCGTGTGACAGGAACGGTGGAAGGCAATACGTGTCGGTTCTGCAAAAGCACCTGGCCATGTTTTAACTCCGAGGCCGTTGCGGATGAAGTCCATCACCTCCCACGTGCGGCGAGCAAGCGAGTCGATCCTTTCCTCCGGGGCTTTCTCGAACTGGAGGAGATTGCCGTGGAAATTCATCGCCGCGCAGGAACCGGAAGGGACAATCACCGGGAGGTCGCCGGCGAAAACATCGGCGGTGTGGCGGGCGACTTTCCTCGAAGCATTCCAATCGCCGGAATTGAACGCGGGCTGACCACAGCAAGTCTGGTTTTCCGGAAACTCGACAGCGACGCCGAGATGTTCGAGGACTTCCACCGTAGCCTTGGCAGCCTCGTCGTAGAAGGCGTCGCAAAGGCAGGTGCCCATGAGCAAGACCCGGTTACCGATTGGCTTTTGTTTCGTAGCGGACATCAGAAATTAGTTATTGCTGTAGGAGGATTCCACACGCTCTGCTACATCGCGATAGCCGTAATCAACCTCATAGATTTGCTTAAACGCGTCGAGTGCGGCAGCCTTATCACCCATGTCGTGGTGAATCAGCCCTTTTTCATAAAGCACCTCTTTCTTGGTGCCGTCCATGGCATGGAGATCGGCGAGAGCATCGCTGAGCTGTTTGATGGCAAGATCGAACATATTCTTCGCCCTAAATGTCCGCCCAAGGAGAAGCAGCACTTTGGTGCGAATGTGCGGGTTGCGGGTTGCCTGCTGGAGATGCGGGATGGCGGCGGTGTTGTCTCCGCTACGGTAAAGAGCATAGCCGAGCTCGAAACGGAGCTGAGGATCCGTCGGATTCTGATCGACCCGCGCCTTCGCTTCGTTAACCTGTTCGGCAAGCCGCAGGGCACGGTTTTGTGCGAGTTGCGCCGCGAGTTCTACGTTGTCAGGATCAGCTGCAACGGCGGTTTCCAGCTCCTTGAGTTCGGCCTCAAGGGCGCGGTCGCGCATTTGTGCGGATTTCGTGAAGAGGGCGATGTCGCCGTTGCTGAGAGAATGCGCCCAATGAAAAAAAGTGTAGGCGTTCGACCAATCCTCTAATTGTTCATAAAGTGCGGCGAGTTCCTTTGCCGTGGCGATATTGTTAGTATCGGCGTTGTATCTCTCGACCACCTTGTCACGCCTAGACTCCAGTTGCTCGCGGGTTAGGCCGGAGCGCGCTGCTTTTTCAAGTTCCTCGTTTGCACTGGCATCACGCATCAGGTCGCGCATACTGGTGTTCTCATCCCAGCGCTGTTTCTTCATGGAAGCGCGGGCAGATGCGTCCTTTGCACCCTTGATGGCAGAGGAATCAGTGGGTGCCTGCTTGATAATGTCATTGTAAACCTCCGCCGCCTTGGAAGGTAGTTCGCGCGAGAGGTAGTGTTCGGCGAGCCTGTGGAGAAGCTTAACATTCTCGGGTTTGTGCTTACGAATGGTTTCTAGAGCGAAAGCTGCCGTTTCATACAGCTCCATTCTCAGGGCGGTGTCAAAAAGTAGCTCATTGGCGGCTTCGCTGGTAGGATCTTTCTCCAATTCTTTCTCGATGAGCGGAAAGGTGCCGGCGGGATCCTTTTTGGCTTGGCTCGCCAGTTTCATGACACCCATGCCACCGCCAGACATCGTGAAAAGGCTCTTCTTTTTTTCCACTTTGGAATGAATCTGAATCTCGCACTTGCGGAGTATCATCCGACCTTCAAGAAAGCCGGGCTCGTCTTTGAGCACTGCTTGGAGCAGGCTAACCACATACTCTAGGTTGCCACTCTGTGCAGCACTCAGCGCTTTGAGCCATAGCGACCTCAGGGCGGCGGGAAGTTCGGTTTCTGTGATTTCTGCCATATCTGTTTGGATTTGCGAGTGACTTACCGTGCTTACGGAAGAGGTGACAAAGTTGGACGCTGTAGTTCCCGTTGGCAAGCGTCGCCTTCATTCAACCCGAAATCCGAAGTAGAAATCAGTTCCAAGTATCCCGAAATAAAATATTGGATTGCGGGTTCAATGCTCCCACACAGATAAACCTTGCTAATCGACTGATCCGGCATATCAAGCGCTTGCTAGCGACGTCCGCGCCGCACGGCTATGCTTTTTCTGGTCTTTGTTCGATGAGGGATTGCAAGAGGTTCAATCCACAAATCATCGACACCGCCCCACGCCGATAACCGGTGGTAGGGCGAATTTATCAAGACATGACCGCTACATTCGAAGCGATGGCTCTCGCCGCGCCCCTGAAACAGGTTCTCAACGAACTTGGATACACCACCCCCTCCCCTGTCCAGGCACAGGCGATCCCGCTGCTATTAGAAGGCCGCGATCTCCTCGGCTGCGCGCAAACGGGCACAGGAAAAACCGCCAGCTTCGCACTGCCGATACTCAACTCGATCCATCACGAACCACACACCCTCCGACCCAAGCAGTGCCGCTGCCTCGTCCTCGCACCCACCCGCGAACTCGCGATCCAAGTGGGAAAAAGCTTCTCCACCTACGGCCAAAAAATCCGTTTCCGTCAGACACTGATCTATGGAGGCGTGGGGCAAAACCCGCAAGTCTCCGCGATGCGTTCCGGCGTCGATGTCCTCGTCGCCACCCCCGGGCGGCTGCTGGATCTGATCGAGCAAAGGCATGTCGATCTCACAGCGGTCGAGTTTTTTGTCCTCGATGAAGTGGACCGCATGCTGGACATGGGTTTCCTGCGCGATGTGAAACGCATCGTAGCGATGCTCCCACAAAAAAAACAGTCCCTGTTCTTTTCCGCCACGCTCGCCCCGAACATCGTGGAGCTGGCGAAAACAATCCTACGCGATCCAGCGCGGGTTTCCATCACCCCAGAGGTGACCACCGCTGAGCGCATCGAGCAGCGACTCTGCTTTGTGGATCGCGGTAATAAGATGTATCTGCTCGAGCAACTTCTCGATAAACAGGCCAAGGCCGAATCCTCGAAACTCACTATCGTCTTCAACCGCACCAAGCACGGCGCGAACAAGATTGCCAAGGCGCTCACTGCGGCCGGCTACGCCTCGGAAGCGATTCATGGCAACAAGTCCCAGGCACAACGTGAAAAAGCGCTGGCTCGTTTCAAGCAGGGACTTGTTCCCGTTCTTGTCGCCACGGATGTTGCCGCGCGCGGCGTAGATGTAAAGGATGTCGGGCTGGTAGTGAATTACGACCTGCCGAACGAGCCGGAGGCCTATGTCCACCGCATCGGGCGCACAGGTCGTGCGGGGGCTGATGGCATGGCCGTATCCTTTTGCGCCGAAGACGAAATCGATTTCCTCCGGGATATTGAGAAAACAATCAAGAAAGCCATTCCGCGTCTTACCGACCACCCATGGCACAGCGAATCTTTGAACGAGAAACATATCCGTGGATTCCGCCCTCCCGCTGTAAAGCAAGGAGGCAGGGGAAGCGGTGGTGGCGGAAACCGCCGTGGAAGCGGATCCGGTTTCGGGCGCAGCAAAGGCTCACGCTCCGCGTAATACCACCGCCTTCATTTTGCCTTGCAGAGCCACCCGCGAGAGCTAACCTTACGACACATCGATCCAACACGGGTAGGTGTAATCAAGCAACCAACAAACAACACAACCAATATGAACATCATCAAACTTGCCATCGTTGCCACTGTCGCAGCCTTCTTCGCAGCTTCGTGCTGCCCAAGTGCTCCTGCAGCACCTGCTTACCAAGCTCCTGCTAAGTAAGTCCGGTTCCCGCCCCGCCCGCTTCCCCGGAAACGGGCGGGGTTTTCTTTTGATCCTCTTGATCACAAATTTTTTCCAAATAAAAAAATACTCAATTAAACGAAGCCTTATGACACGATTTCTTCTTACCATCTCCGTAGGCGCACTCGCTATCTTTTTTACGTCTTGCGGTTGTTGCACCAGCGATTCGGCCGTGCCACCGATGCGCCCGCTGCCCACCTTTAAGGAAATCCCGAACACTCCAGCTCCCGTGCAGGTGGAGTATTCGAAGTAAGATTCATATCCGGATCCCCTCGAACAACAGATCAGAGCATGTCAACATGCTCTGATCTTTTTGTTAGAGACGCGCGCGCGGATCGTCACAAAATCAGTTGCGAACTTCACCAAGCACGGATTACTTCCGGCGCAATGCTGGACCGTAATAAGGCAGACGGCCAAGCGAAGTGATCATAAGCATGAATTTCAAGACATACGCTAAGCTGGCCAACGCAGCCCTGATCTCGGTGCTAACTCTCATTTTCGTGGGCGCCATCGTCAGGGTGACTGGCGCCGGAATGGGCTGTCCCGACTGGCCTACGTGCTGGGGCATGCTGATTCCGCCGACCAGTGTGGAAGAGGTAGATTTCGGGAAACTAGATATCGAGAAATTTCAGCGCAAAGCCGAGCGCATGGGGCGTGACCCTTCGACGATATCTCACGAGTCGCTGCGCGCGGAGTTCAATTCCCGCCATGTCTGGACTGAATTTACCAACCGCCTTTTTAGCCTGCCCGTGGGGTTCTTTTCACTTGCGACTTTTATCGCCTCTTTCCATCTCAGAAAAAGCCGCCCGCTTTTGTTCTGGCTATCCTTCGCCGGCCTCTTGCTCGTCCTCGCCAATGCATGGATGGGCGCACGGGTCGTTTACAGCGGGATCGCTCCCGGTGTTCTTAGCACCCATCTGGCACTCGCCATGGCATTGATCGGTGTGCTCACCTATTGCGTCTGGGCAGGAGTAGAACATCCGCTGAAAGTGAAAATGACCGGAAATACCAAGCTAGTCCGAATGACTGTTCTCGCTCTTCTAGTTCTCGTGGTCATCGAGGGGATTCTGGGCACTCAAATCCGTGAAATGACCGACGAACTCGCCAAGGCGCGTCTCGACGTGCCGAGGGAAACATGGATCGGCGAACTGGAACAAAGCATGACCTACGTCATTCATCGTAGTTTTTCCTGGTTACTCCTGTTTACGTCGGTGTTTGCCTTTTCTCTGGCGAAAAAGCACCAGCCAGATGGTGTCACTCCTTCACAGATCGGGGTGCTAGCGATCATGTTCATCCAGATGATTTTGGGGGTGGTGATGGCACAGATCCACATCTATTCATGGGCGCAAGTGCTACACGTTGGCCTTGCTGCGATCCTACTCGCCCTTGTTTTCCGGTGGTTTCTGATCACTCCGAATGAAAAACGCCCACTGGCCGAATCAAGTTAGCGCAAAGATTTTTCAGCGGGCTGTTAGCCTTCGCCAAGTGAAATGATACCACCCGAATCTTCGTCCAGTGCCCGTTGCTGCGGTGCTTGCTGCGGTGGCTCAGGGGCTTGTTGAGATGGTGCGGGTATTTCGATCTGCGGAGGAGCCTCGAAAATCTGCGCGGGCGGCTGCGGGAAATCATCGCGAGGCACATCCAGTTGAGGCGCAGATGGCTGCTCGCTATTGTCGCTACCAACCCCCCCACCTCTCTCATCGCCCCTTCCGGATTGCCCCTGATCATTTCCATCCCGATTGAAAAACGGAATACCCGGTGATTGCGATTCTACCTCACCAGAATGATTCCCCTCCCCGCTCCAACCATTCTGGTCGCGGCCACCGGGACTCTGAGGTTCATGGCTATCTGTCACGTTTACCCTAACATTTTCCGACCAGTCCCTACCCAACTCACGATAGCTTTCGGCGCGGTTGTCACAGTTCGTGATCGTATGACTGCGGATTCGTGTCGGCGGCGGGCAGTAGCCCCGGCCACGCGACCAGCCGTGCGGATGGGGTGCACCGTAAACGTAGCTCGGGCGGTATCCGACTGGATAATAGCCGCAAAGATGCGGGTCATAATAAGACCTGCGCGTGTAGTCGTAGTAACAGCCCGCGTATGGATCATAGCCCCAGCGTGGATTCCCGGTGCTTACGAAAACGGAGGTGGAGAAATTCGAACTTCCATACCCTCTTCCATACCCTCTTCCATATCCGCTACCGTATCCCCTGGGATACGAGGATGTAGGGAAATAGGAATCGTAGGCGCAGGATGAAACAGCGAGAGTCGCGAGACCCACAAATAAACCCGACAACGTATGGTGTTTTATTTTCATATCGGAAAATTAGACCAAGCATCTCATCCGTCCATTCAAGTTTTTTTTCATCGTCGCCGCCCATGAAGCCTAGCCTTGCACCGGCGGCTGATTCTGGCTTTTCTCATCCCACACAAATGACCAACCAACCCATTCTTATTACCGGAGGTGCCGGATACATCGGCTCACACACCGTCCGCCACCTCGTTTCCCAAGGGTTCAAAGTCGTCGTCCTCGACAATCTCGCCTACGGGCACCCCGAAGCGATCGTGGACGACGGGGTGGAGCTGGTCATCGGTGACACCGGCGATCGCGATTTGGTCCGCTCGCTTTTTGAAAAACACCACTTCGGAGCCGTGATCCACTTCGCCGCCTTCGCCTACGTCGGCGAGTCCGTGACCGATCCGCTGAAGTATTATTGGAATAACACCGCCGAGCCCATCGCGCTGCTCCAGGTGATGCAGGAATTCGGCTGTAAGGCTTTTGTTTTCTCCTCCACCTGCGCCACCTACGGCACGCCGGCGAGAATCCCCATCGACGAATCGAATCCACAAAACCCCATCAATCCCTACGGCCACAGCAAACTGATGGTCGAAAGGATTCTGCGGGACTGCGACCACGCATGGGGTCTGCGCTCCGCCTGCCTGCGCTACTTCAATGCCAGCGGCTGCTCCGCCGACGGCCTGATCGGTGAAGACCACAACCCTGAGACCCACCTCATTCCCCGCGTCCTCATGGCCATCACCGGGGAAATCGATGTCCTGGAAGTGTACGGCACGGATTACCCCACCCCGGACGGCACCTGCATCCGCGACTACATCCACGTCGAGGATCTCGCCGAGGCTCACGCCCTTGCCTTGAACCATCTGCTATCCGGCAAGGAATCGCTGCGCTGCAATCTCGGCACCGGGCAGGGGATTTCCGTAAAGGAAATCATCTCCGCCGCTGAAAAGGTCACCGGCAAAACCGTCCCCATCCGCTACGGCCCGCGCCGCGAGGGCGATCCGCCGGAACTCGTCGCCGATCCCACCCTCGCCCGCGACACCCTCGGATGGGTTGCGAAGCACCGCGACGTGTTGGAAATTGTCGGCTCGGCTTGGGCATGGATGGACGGCGCGCGAAAAGGTCGCTATCCCGGCTAAAGCAGAGCGTTTCCATCAACATGTGGTTAGAAAATTTGTAAATCGGTATCTGCGATGTATTGACAAAAAATCTTGCG
>CAMCXJ010000089.1 GCA_945883455.1 Prosthecobacter debontii | reverse complement strand
CGCTCAGGACGCATTTCCGGTTTCCCCGGCGGCCCCTGGGGTCGGTCTGCACCGTCGATCACACCGTTGCCGTCGGTGTCCATTCGTTTGAAAATCTGACGTTGTTTTTCCTCCGGCAGCTTGCTGATGAACTCCCCTTTGCTGAATTCCTCGAAGTTCACGCTCCCGTTTTTATCCACATCCAATTTCCGGAAATCATCCCTTGTGCGGCGCTCCGCCTGTTGCCGCAACATGCGGATCTCCTCGCGGCTGATCAAACCGTCCTCATTGCGATCCAGCCGCCCGAATAACGCGTTGCGCTGCTCCTCGGTCAGCTGTTCGATGCGAGGGGAGGCGAAAAACTCGCGTTTCGTAATTTTCCCGTCGCCATCCCTATCCATGCGCTTGAACATTTCTTCCTTCCCCACCAGGTGCCGCCTGTCGCCTTCCCGCGGCGGCATTGGCTGCCCTGGCCCAGGCTCGATTTGACCCGTTGCCAAAGAGGAAAGCATCCCCGCTATTAACCCACCTGCGAGTGCTGTTTTCATTGAAAGTTTAGCATTTGAAGTTTTCGGTATGTGCGCAAACATATCTTTGCGTTTCATAACCCCTGCGAGATCACAAAGTTCCCGGTTTTTTTATCCTTAGCCCAGAAAAGTTTTCCACCCATGCATATCAGCGACATCCTCAGCACCTCCAAGCCATCCCTTTCCTTTGAGTTTTTCCCGCCGCGCGCGCAGGCCGCCTGGGAAGAGCTTTACGAAACGATAAGAGACCTCGAGACCCTTTCGCCCACCTTCGTCTCGGTCACCTACGGAGCCGGCGGCTCCACCCGCGAGCTAACCCACGACCTCGTTCTCCGCATCCGCCAAACCACAAACATCCCGCCCGTACCGCACCTCACCTGCGTCGGCCACACGCGGGATGAGATCGATGCGATCCTCACTCGCTACGCCGAGGCAGGGGTCGCCAACATCCTCGCCCTGCGCGGCGATCCGCCGAAGGACCAGCCGGCTTACGATTGGTCACAAGGGCATTTCCGCTACGCCGCCGACCTCGTGAGCCACATCCGTGCGTTCAAAGGGCACCCCGACCCGCGCGGCTTCGGGATCGGCGTCGCCGGCTTTCCGGAAGGCCACCCTGCCACGCCGAACCGCGTCGCGGAAATGAACAACCTCAAGGCCAAGATCGACGCGGGAGCCGACTACATCTGCACCCAGCTGTTCTTCGACAACCACGATTTCCTCGACTTCCGCGACCGCTGCTCGCTGGCCGGGATCAATGTCCCGATCATCGCCGGCATCATGCCCGTGACCTCCCTTTCCAGCATGCAACGGATGGCAGAGCTCGCCGCTGGCGCCCGCTACCCGGCGAAGCTCCTGAAGACCCTCGACCGCGCCGCCGCGAAAAACGACCCCGAAGCCGTGGAGCGCGCGGGCATTCACTACGCCGCCCAGCAATCCGCCGAGCTCCTCGACAACAATGTGGCCGGCATCCATTTCTACACACTCAACAAATCGCACGCCACCCGCCAGATCTACGCCTCGCTGGGGCTGTGAATACAAGGAGGGGCTGCCTTCGGCTGCTCGGCAAGCCGAGCCATTTCCCATGGCAGTCCGGCGGCCGAAGGCAGCCGCTCCTTGGAACCACTCTACACCTTGAAAAGCCCGCCGCGTTTCCCGCCGAGTACGGCGGCTCCCATGATGGCTACCGATAAGAAAACCATCGCCCACACGCCCAGCGCGGCGGCCAGTTCGGTGCCGTTGCCTAGCGTGCTGAGGAGGGTGTAGATCGCTTTCGTAATCGGGTAATGCTGCGCCTGCTGAGCGAGGATCAGGCTATCGCTGACCTCCAGCATGGCAAAGGCGAAGCCAAGAATCGCGCCTGCGGCGAGGTTTGCGCCGATCAGTGGGATGGCGATCCGCCGCATCATCCGCAGCGGGGTCGCGCCCAGCGAGCGGGCGGCTTCCTCCAGAGCAGGGTTGCTCTGCTGCAAACCCGCCACCGCCGCCCGCACCACGTAGGGCAGACGCCGGATGCAATACGCCAGCACCAGCAGGAAAAACGGATTTCCGCCTGCGCCGATGAGGAAATGGAACGGTTTCCCCTCCTGCGAGAGAGCCAGATACCCGAAGGCCATCACCAGCCCCGGCACCGCCAGCGGCATCATCACCAACGCATCGAGCCAACCCCGCAGTTTCAGATCCGACCTCACCACCACCCACGCCACGCCCACACCGATGATGACCGCCAGCAAGGACGCTGTGCCCGCATACATCAGGCTGTTTTGGATGGAAGGCACCACCAGCCCGTTGCCAAGCGCCTCGATGTAATGCCGCATCGTCAGTTCATCCGGGATGACCGTGCCATACCATCTCTCCGCCAGCGAAAGTAGCACCACCCCGGCGTGCGGGATGGATGCGATCACGAAAACGCCGAGGAAAAACGCCGCACACGCCAGCCCTTTCCAGCCGCCGATTTTCTGTCCGTCGCTACGCCCCTTCGGCCTCGGCGCGGTGCCCAGCGGCGCGCGGCCCATCACTAGCTTCGCCAGCGCAAATACCGCCGCCGCGATCACCATTAGGATAGCCGTCAAGGCGTATGGCACCGGATTTTTCTCCAGCCCCTTGATGCCGTCGAAAATCTGCACCGGCGCGATCCGCGCGTAATCGAACACCAGCGGCACGCCCAGCTCCGTGAACGACCAGATGAAAACCAGCGAGCTCCCCGCAAACACGCCGGGCATCGCCAGCGGCAGGGTGATCCGGAAAAAACGTTTCCACGGCGGGCAACCGAGGTTCTCCGCCGCCTGCTCCATCGCCGGATCTAGATTCGCCAGCGCGGCGGCGATGTTCATGTAGAGGATGGGGTAAAGGTGCAGCGCGTTCATCACCACGATCCCGAGGAAACGACCCTCCGCCAGCCAATCGAACGGCGTGGCCGCGTCCATCATCCCCACATCGATGAGCAACGCGTTGAATGCACCATTTACGCCGAGCATCTGCTTGATCCCCACCGCCCCCACGAACGGCGGCAAAATCATCGGCGCAAGCACGAGGATGCCGAGAAACTTTTTCCCTACGAAATCATAACGGTGCGCCACCAGCGCCAGCGGAAAGGCGATCAGCAAGGTCAGCAGCGTGCTCACCACCCCCATCATCAGCGCGTTCCAAAGCCCCTCGCGGTAGATCGGATTCGAAAAAACCGACCCGATGAAATCAAGCGTCCACAACTTTTCCCCGTCCGCACTCGTCGCCTCGAACGCCTGCCTCACCACCATCCATGCCGGATACAGGAAAAACACCGCAAACAGCGCCACCACCGCCAGGCTGATCCCCCACGCCAATGTCCGGTTCATCATGGCCGCGCCCCTTTCGTTTCAGCGATGCGCCGCGCCTCCCTGTAGTTCGCGCGGAACCACTCGCCCAGTTCCTTCATCCGCGCCGCCTGCACCATCGTGTCCTTGCTGTCCAAGCCCGCATCACCCTGCCCGGCGATGGCATACGTGACTTTCGAAACATCCTGGAAAACCACCAGCGCGTCCTCCGGCATGCCCGCCGCGATGATCGCCTCCCACGCCGCTTTCATCTCCTCATGAGAGTCGATGCACATCACTTTCACCAAGGTCCGGAGCGTGTTGAAAACCTGGCCGGTAAGCGCGCGGTCGTAGGTGAAATTCCCCTCGTCCTCGTAGGGGTTCACTCCGGGCATGGTGGTCAGCGCGAGAATTTCCGCCTCATACATGTCGCGGCGGATCGGCGTGCGGTGCAGCGCGCGATCCTCCGGACCGCCCACGGTGCCGGGTATTTGGAACCACAGCCGCTGCGCTTCTTGCGTCAGGCAAAATTTCACGAACTCCTGCGCAAGCGCCATGTTCGGAGCACCCTTCAAAACAGCGATGGGATCAGAGCTCAGTGTCGTCCCGCCCTTCGGCGCGATCCAGACCACGCGCGGTTTCCCTTCGCTTGTGATCAGATCCGCCGCGTAGCTGCGCCCGTAGAAATCAATGCACATCCCCGCCGCCGCATTCCCCTGCCCTACATCGTGCGGGATCTTCGAGGCGCTATCTGTGAAATACCGTGCGTTCGCACCCATCCGCTGGATCAACCGAATTCCGTCCTCCCACCCAGCAGCAACCTTCTGGTATCTGGATTCTAGTGTCTGATCTCTCAAAGCTCTTTGCATCTCCCCCTGCACCAGTAGCTCGAAGGTGCGCGCGACCGAGCCGCTCTTCGTCGGATCCGCCAAGGCCAGGCTCCCCGCATACGCCGGCTCGCCGAGATCCTTCCACTCATCCGGCGCGGCGATGCCCAGCCGCTGGATGAAATCCGGATTATAGCAAATCCCGAACTGCGACATGCACGTCCCCACCCAATCCTTCTCTGCCGCGATGTAGCGCTCGCCCGTAAACGTTTCCGGAATCACCCCTCCCTTGCCGAACAACTCCGGCATGTCATCGAAAACATCCAGCTTCGCCAGCCGTCCCGCCTTCGCCTGCCCCGCGAAATCCGGCTCCCCGCCGCCGAAAAACAGATCCACCCCGATCCCGTCGCGCCCCGTTTCCTCCGCCGCCTTGAACCCCGCGTCGATCACCATCCGGATCTCGGATGTCCCTCCCGGCGTCCGCCAATCGACATACACCGAGCGCCCCGTCTTCCCCCGCCACCACGCCGCGAAGGCTTCCCCGAACTCTTTCCGGATCGACTCGTTATGAGGGGAAAGGATTACCAGCCGGTCATCCGCAGAGGCGGGCGATGCCGTCTGGGTCTCACGTTTCATCACCAGCGGCAGGCCGACGATGAAACCCAATAAACCAAAAATTCCGATCAATCGTCCCTTCATGCCTGCGTCCGAGAGAAACTCCCACCCTGCACGTATCATAGCAAGAAGTAACAGGCAGCATCCGGTTTAACACCCGTGAAAGTTCAATTCAGTTTCACCTTCAACATGATGTCCTTGTAGTAGGCGACGCTGCCGGGATCATGACCTTGAAGCGCGAAGGTGCCGCTGCTCAGCTTGCGACCCGGCATACCTTGCAAAGCTTTCGCTGGATCAAACCCTTCCGGCTGAGTCCATTCCACCGCGATCACCCCATTCACCTTCACCGTGATCTTGTTGCCTTTGACGGCAATGTGATATTCAAACCATTCACCGTCCACATTCGGCGCTTTTTCCACAACACGTCCCTCCAAGCTACCCTTCGGCGCCTGCTGACCGTCCACCAATACAAGGACATCGGAAACACCGTAAAGGCTGCCGGTTTTCCTCGGGTCGCCGTGCGAGGCGTTCACCTGGCACTCGAAGCCTTTGGAAGGCCAGCCCTTCTCCTGATATTCCGTGTGGAAATAAATACCGCCGTTCGCCTTGGCCGTCGTCATAACCTTCAGCTTCAGTTCGAAGTCCGTGAAGGATGCCTTGCCATCCGCACCCATGTAAAACAGATGCGCGCGTCCGTCACCCACCTTAATCGCACCGTCCACCACCGTGAAAGAGCCCGGCGTCTCCTCGTTCGATTTCCAGCCAGCTAGATCCTTGCCGTTGAAAATGGAAATAAAACCTTCATCGGCCATCGCGGAAGATGCCATGAGACCGAACGCGAGTGATAGCAACAAACTGTGTATTTTCATGAAGCGAAAACGTAACGATCACATCTGCAGCAGTCCAGCCGAAAGGCATATCGCTCGGCAATGAATGTAGCGTTCGCGATGCGGTTGTAGTAGCGCCCGAGCACCCGTTATCGTTTGTGTCGCCAAAGAGCTGATCATTCGTTTCACTCCTCCGATCCGTTCTGACCACACACCATGAAAAATCACGACGATCCATTCCAAGAAGCCCGGGCAAAATGCCCGATCCACATCGGCACGTTCGATGGTGAACGGGTGCCGATGATCCTACGGCACAAGGACGTCCGCGAAGCCGCAAAAGATACCGCCAAATTTAGTTCTGACGCGCCGCTGCGGGTGCCTATCCCCTCGGAAGAGAATGTCCGCACGGTTCGCCAATATCCACTGGAAGTCGATCCACCTGCGCACTCGGAATATCGGAAAATCGTCGAGCCGTTTTTTCTGCGCCCTAAGCAGCCCGATGTGATCGCGAAAATTCATGACTTGATCGACTCACTCCTGACAAAAGCACTGGCAGCCGATTCTATCGATGCGGTGAAAGACTTCGCCATCCCGCTGCAATCATACGCCCTCGCATATCTGCTCAATGTTTCCGAAAAAGAAGCGGAGCTATGGGTGAGTTGGGGAATTCACGTATTCAAGGACGGCGACGGAACATCCAAGGGGCCGTTCATGGAGCAATACTGCCAGCGGATGTTCGAGGCCGCAGCGGAAGAACCGGGAGACGATTTCTTTTCCGCTCTAAACCAAGCGCAATTCGACGGACGGCCGCTTACCATGGAGGAAAAACTCGGCTATGCGAACATCGCTTTTGCCGGCGGCCGCGACACGATCATCCATACCGTCACTCGCATCATTTCTTATTTTGCGGAGAATCCCCAAGCCTTATGCTGGATCAGAGAAAAGCCCGATAGGATCACCCTCGCATCCGAAGAGTTTTTCCGAGTGTTCATCCCGCTCACGCACATCGGGCGGGTCTGCCCGGTGAAGAGTGATGTGTTCGGATTCGAGGTGCAGCCGCAAGGCCGCGTCTCACTATGCTGGTCGTCTGCCAACCGCGATCCCGATGTCTTTGCCGAGCCGAACGAGATCCGGCTCGACCGCAAGCCAAACCCCCATGTGGCCTTCGGATTTGGGGCGCACCTTTGCCTCGGAGCGCATCACGCTCGCGCCATCGTGCGCGGCCTAATCCAGAAATTAGCGGAAAGGGTTTCACATATCAAAATTTCCGAGACCTTGGAACTCATCGAAAATGAACCGGACTACACCCGCAAAATCGGTTACGAGCTGTTGATTGCGAAATTTTTCGAAGTGAACCATTAAATTGCAAAAAACGAAATCCGCTCCATTCCCCGCATTAGGGAGTATCACGCAGATATCATTCCTTGGGCGAAGCATACGGATCCCTTCAGACCGAATTTAGGTTTCCCATCCGTAGTTTGGAGTCTAGCGTCGCACCCATGCGTCTCGCCGATACCTTCTCTGCCTTAAAAGCCGATCATCGAAAAGCTTTTGTCGCCTACGTGGCGGCAGGAGATCCGTCGTTTGATCTCTCGCTGGAAATCATGCATGCTTTGGCGGAAATCGGGGCGGATGTGATAGAACTGGGACTACCGTTTTCCGATCCGTTGGCAGACGGGATCGTCAACCAGATGGCGGCCGACCGCGCACTCAAGGCAGGGATGACGACGGCACGGACGTTGGAGTTGATCCGCGCGTTCCGGAAGACGAATGATAAAACACCTCTCGTGCTTTTCACCTACCTGAACCCGATTTTCACCTACGGTTTCGGCAAATTCCAGAAAGACGCGGTCGAGGCGGGAGCGGACGGGGTGCTTTTACTCGACCTGCCGCCGGACGAGGCTTCGCTCTCTGCGGAGCTGGCAGAGAACCACGGACTTTCCCACATCCGACTCATCGCCCCCTCGACACCGCCGGAGCGGGTGAAATTCCTCGCGCAGCAAGCAGAAGGATTCATCTACGCCCTTTCGCGCAGCGGCGTGACCGGCGGCCACTCCGCTCCAGCAGAGACGATCCCGGCGCAGGTCGCCGCGATCAAGGCGCACACCGATGTACCGGTCTGCGTCGGCTTCGGTATCTCGAATCCGGAGCAGGCGGCGATGGTTGCGAAATCCTGCGACGGCGTGATCGTCGGCTCCGCTATTGTGAAACAAGTGGAGCTCAACCTCACAAACCCGGCCCAAGCGGTAAAAGATTTTACGAAGCCGCTGATCGACGCGATCCGGTGAAACTTCAAACCTTAACCTTTAAATCCCAAGCAAGAGTGTCTTGTGTGCCGCCTTGCCTTCGCCAGCCTCCTCCGCAATATTCCGCCCGTCCAAGGATTCTTCCTTAGGGTTTAAATTTTAAAGTTTAAAGTTTCCAACCACATGCTCCTACACTTCTACAAAATGAACGGCGCGGGCAATGACTTCATCGTCATCGACAACCGCGATCTCTCCATCTCCCTCGATGAGGACACCATCGCCGCGCTCTGCGACCGCCACCGCGGCATCGGGGCCGATGGCCTGCTCGCCGTGGAGCCTGCGGAAAAGGGCGCGGACTACAAATTCCGCTACTACAACGCCGACGGCGGCGAGGCGGAGATGTGCGGCAACGGCGCGCGCTGCTTCGGATTCTTCACTGCTCACCTTTCGGGAGACGAGGAACTGCCCGACAGCGTCAGCTTTGAAACGATCGCAGGCACTCTGACGGCGGAAATCATCGGAGACGATGTCCGTATCGCTATGTCCGTTCCTAAGGATCTTGAGCTGAATTGCCCGGTGCGTGTCGACGGCTTCGCGGGCGACCTGCATTCCGTGAATACCGGAGTTCCTCACGTGGTGAGCTTCGTGGACGACCTGGAAAACACCGATGTCTTCAACCACGGCCAAAACATCCGTAACCACCCGCACTTCGCCCCCGCCGGCACGAACGCGAACTTCGCCAAAGTCCTCTCCCCCGGTCAGATCTCGATCCGCACTTACGAGCGCGGTGTCGAGGACGAGACCCTCGCTTGCGGCACCGGTATGGTCGCCTCGGCCCTCATCCACCATCTCCTCACCGGTGCCTCATCACCTGTGAAAGTCGATGTCGAGGGTGGCGATACCCTTACCATTGGCTTTGAGAAAATCGGTGAATCTTCCTTCTCCAACGTAACCCTCACCGGCCCGGCCGATTTTGTTTT
>CAMCXJ010000088.1 GCA_945883455.1 Prosthecobacter debontii | reverse complement strand
GCGAAGCAGTTGTCGGAAAGGATGGGTCGGATATCGCGGTTGTAGCTGATCGTTTCCGCCGACGCGCAGCAAACAATACCCATGAAAAGCAGTAGATATCGGAAAATTATGGTTCGTGGAGACATCGATTCGACAGGAGATTCAAGCTTACCGCTCAGCTAGGCAACTTGTATCAGGCATCTGATTCCAAAATAGCCGTTTTTTTGATTTTCAGCGAGCTTGTAAAATAACCTCATTCAACCGAACACTTTGGCCATGCAGTTTGTAGGTATCGAAATCGCGCCCGGCGGCACCCATGGTGTCGTGCTCGACTTCGATGCGGCCAGAGTCGTCGGCTTTGATCTTCGGGAAATCGGCAACTGTCTCGTGGTCGGCGATCAGTCGGAGAACTACGCGCCCGTTCCTGCAAACCGCGAGCTTTATGGGGATCTCATCGCTCGCCAGCCAAATCTGGCAGATGCCCTTCACCCAGCCAGATTCCTCTAAACGATGGCCCGATCGCAAAAAACGGAAATCCGCGCGAACCGCAGCTCACGCCTAGCGGGTTATCTCGTGGGGTATTTTATGAAATTGTGGGGGCTCACCCTCCGCTACGAGATCAACGGCAAGCCCGGCATCATCGCGCCTGAAATCGCATCTGCGCCGGTCATCTTCGCGCTCTGGCACAACCGCATTTTCACGATGCCGCCGATCTGGCGCAGGACTGGCGGGAAAGATCGCAAATCAGTTGTCCTGACCAGCGCCAGCAAGGACGGCACCACCCTCGCCACCGCCATGTCCATGTTCGGCCTCGGCGCGATACGTGGCTCCTCCTCACGCCGCGCGGTCTCCGCCTTGATCGGAATGAAAAAAGCCTTGCGCGAGGGCTCCGATGTCTGTGTCACGCCCGACGGCCCGAAAGGCCCGCGCTACGGAGTGCAGCCCGGCGTTATCAAGATCGCGCAGGCGACTGGCGCGGAAATCATACCCATCCACATCCGCTACGGCGCGGCATGGCGGCTTAAATCCTGGGATCGTTTCGTTATCCCCAAGCCTTTCAGCCGGGTATCGATCGTATTCGATAAGCCCCACAGCATCCCACCGGCTCTTGACAGCGAAAGCTTTGAAGCCGCTCGGTTTGCTCTGGAAAAGTGTTTGACTGATGGTAGCGACGACCTCTGAGAAACAATCTTTTACGATTCACGATCATCAGAAATCTCAATCTTTGCAGGTCAATTCCGCTTATCTTAAAAGATACTAAGGATTTCTTAACTTTTTTGTTGCCAACTGATCTAAATTCAGAAACATCAAAAATCATGAAAATAAAAACATACCTTGCCTCGCTGGTTGTCGTTTTCGTCACATCCAGTGGTTTGGTGTCAGCCACCGAAACGGAACGACTTCGTGCGCTTTGCGAGGAGCAGGAAAGGCAGATCCGCCAGCTTGAGGAAAAAATCGCCCAGCTCACAGATACGCCACCACCCTCTCGGCCGGCAGCCTCTACTCCCGCTGCGGCTAGCGGCGTGCAACCTCTTTCCGGAGCGGAGTCCACCTACACGGTCAAATCCGGCGACAGCATCGAGCGTATCGCCCGCAAAAACGGCACCACGGCTTCGGCCTTAGCAAATCTCAACGGTCTCAAACCGGATTCTCTCATCTATCCTGATCAAGAACTTAAAGTTCCCGGCAAGACCGCCGCGGCCGATATTGAGTCCAGTCCCGCGGCCACGAATGAATCCCGAACGCACACCGTTGTTGCCGGTGAGACCTTCTACAAGATCTCGATGAGATACGGAATCACCGTTGATGAACTCACGACCGCGAACCCGAATGTGAATCACAAGGCGCTCAAGATCGGCCAAAAAATCATCGTGGATCGTGCAACTGAAGACATCGTGAAGGTCCCAGTCCCAGACCCATCACTTTCATCAGAAATCCCCACCCTGAGCGCCCCGGAATCTGTTGAGAAGCCTCGCGCTTCGGATCACCCAATACGGATCGAGAAAGAAATCACCTACGGCGAGTTCGCCGCGCAGCACGGCACAACCACCCGTCGTCTTGACGAACTCAACGGCTACGAACTCGATCCCTCCACTGTCCTCGCCCGAGGCTCCGAGCTGTATATACCCGCCCAGCCATAAGCGTGCAGCCGGCGGCTCCTCAGGCAACCATCAGAAAATCCACCGGCAGCTTCTAAGCCGGTGGATTTTTCGCGTTTCCCAACCGCAAGCCCAGCGTGAACTTCCGACCGTGCGAATTTGGGGTGTGCGATAAATCCGCGCTGGGTTTGCATTTTGTGGCATAGACCTATTGTTTCCCTTTCTCCGATGAAAACTTCCACCGTGTTCCTCGTAATCTTTGGCTTTATCACTGCGGGGATCGGCGCGCTCTTCACGGCGCTAATGTGGGATAGCTACCAGCGGGCGAGCGCGATGCATGCGTGGCCGCAGGTGGAGGCGGTGATCCTTTCCTCGGAGATCGAGGAGCGGAAGCATGACGAATACTCGGCGAAGGAATACCGCGTGAAATTGCTCTACGGATACGAGTGGAAGGGCGAGGCGAAAACCGGCGAGCGTATCGTTGCGCGGGGAAATCCCTGGGCGAAGGAACGGGCGCGGGCGGAGAGACAACTCGAGAATTTTCCCGAGGGCTTGAAGACGATGGCCTTTGTAAACCCAGCTCAACCGGATTTCGCGGTGCTCAAGCCGGACACCAAGGCGGCGGGCTACTCGATCTGGTTCCCGCTGCTGTTCGTAGTCGGCGGGCTGGGGATCTCGGTGCGAGCGATCTTCAGGCGAGCACGCCCTTGACGACTTTCGTTCCTATTTTCGTGATGTTGGTGAGCCGCTGGTTCACGCCTTGGAACGGGTAGCTGAGCTTCTCGTGGTCGAAGCCTAACAGGTGGAGCATGGTGGCGTGGAGGTCGTGGACGGAAACTTTGTCCTTGATCGACTCGTAGCCGATGGGATCGGTTTCGCCGTAGGAGGTGCCGCCCTTCACGCCGCCGCCAGCCATCCAGACGGTGAAGGCGCCGGGATTGTGGTCGCGGCCGACGAAGCGGTTGTTGCCGCCGCCGCGGTTTTCCTGCATGGGCGTGCGGCCGAATTCGCCACCCCAAACGACGAGGGTTTCCTCTAGGAGGCCGCGGCGTTTCAGATCGGTGAGGAGGGCGGTGATGGGGCGGTCGATGCGGGTGCAGAGATTCGTGAACCCTTCTTGGAGGGAGGTGTTCACATCGGTGCCGTGGGAGTCCCAGCCCCAGTCGAAGAGCTGGATAAACTTCACGCCGCGCTCGGCGAGACGGCGGGCGAGGAGGCAGTTGTTGGCGAAGGATTCCTTACCCGGCTCGGTGCCATACATGGTGTGCGTGGCCTCGTCCTCGGCCTTGAGATCGAAGGCATCGGTGGCGTGCATCTGCATGCGGTAAGCCATCTCGTATTGGGCGATGCGGGTGACGGTTTCCGTGTCGCCGGTTTCAGTAACGATCCTTTGGTTGAGGCGGTCGAGGGTGTCGAGCGAGCGGCGGCGGATGTCGCGAGAGACGCCGGGAGGGTTCTGGAGGTAAAGGACGGGCTCGCCCTGAGAGCGGCACTGCACGCCTTGGTAAACGGAGGGAAGGTAACCGGAACCCCAGACAGATTTGCCGGCGTCGGGGTTTTTTCCGCCGGAGGTAAGCACGATGAAACCGGGCAGGTTCTGATTTTCCGAACCGAGACCGTAGGTGGCCCAGGCACCGAAGGAGGGCGCGCCGGGGTTCTGGGTGCCGGTGTGGACCAGGAGCTGCGCCGGGCCGTGGTTGAACTGGTCGGTGTGCATCGACTTGATGAAGCACAGCTCGTCGGCCAGCGTGGAGAGCATGGGTAGACGGTCGGAGATCCACGCGCCGCTCTGGCCGTGCTGCTTGAACTCGAACTGTGGGCCGAGCATTTTCGGGATGCCTTGGATGAAGGCGAACTGCTTCCCTTCGAGAAACTCTTGCGGGCATTCTTGGCCGTTGAGTTTTTTCAGTTCCGGCTTGTAGTCGAAAAGCTCGTGCTGCGAGGGCGCGCCGGCCATGTGAAGGTAGATCACGCGTTTCGCTTTTCCGGGAAGCATAGGAGGGGCGGGCATCAGCGGGCGGGCGGCGTCCTTGACGAGCGGAGCCCCCGCTCCAAAGGCGTTTTGGCCGAGCCCCGCCAGCCACATTGCGCCGAGGCCGGTGGAGCATTTCGCGAGGAAATGCCTGCGTGTGAATTGTTCCAGTGAGGCGTGGCGGATCTGTTGTTCGAGGTCGGTCATTGTTCCGTTAGGGTTAGCGCACCAGCGCGGCGTCCATGTTCAAGATTGTATTCGCGGTGAGGGTCATCGCGGCGTCGCCGCCCAGTTTCGCACGGGCTTCTGCGTCATTGACGAGTTCTTTTTCGAGATCTGTGTAGAGAGTTTCCAGTTCGCTGAGCATGGCTTCGTCCGCATGGATCTGGGTGGCGGCAAGAACGGCGAAGGCGAGTTGCCCGCGTAGGTCGCCGCCGTGGGCGCGGATGCCTTTGGCGAAAGCGGCGGCGGCCTCCATGTGGGCGGGGTCGTTCATGGTGACGAGTGCTTGGAGCGGAGTGTTGCTGGTGATGCGCCGCGCCGAGCAAACATCGCGGCTGGGGGCATCGAAGGTGAGAAAACCGGGGAAGCCGCTGGTGCGTTTCACGTAGGTGTAGATCGCGCGGCGCACGCGGTCTTCGCCCTTGGATTCGTTCCATGCCGCTCCGCTGTAAACGGAATTCCAAACGCCCGGTGGTTGCGGCGGGTAAACGGGTGCCCCAAACACTTTCGGAGAAAGCAATCCGCTGACGGCGAGCGCCTGATCCCGGATCATCTCCGCAGAAAGGCGGTTGCGCGGGCCGCGGGCGAGGAGGCGGTTCTTAGGATCCTTTTCGAGGAGGGCGGGACTTGCCTTCGATGCCTGGCGGTAGGTGGAGGAGAGAACCATTTCCCGCAGCGCCTTTTTCACAGACCATTGGTGGTCGTTGCGGAAACGCAGGGCGAGGTGATCGAGCAGGGCGAGGTTACTCGGCAGCGTGCCGGAAGTTCCGAAGTCCTCGGCGCTCTCGACGATTCCGGTGCCGAAAAGTTCCATCCACAGGCGGTTCACCATTACCCGGGCGGTGAGGGGGTTCTCCGCGCTGACGAGCCATTGTGCCATCGTGAGACGGTCCGCATCTGCGGCTTGGAATTTCCCGCGAAGCAGATCGGGAACATCGGCCTTCACCAGATGTTCCTTGTTCATCCGGTTGCCCCTAGCGAAGACCCGTGTCTCGCGCTTGGCGGCCTTGTTGCGATCCCGCATCACCGGCACTTCCGTAACTTTTATCGCAGCGATACGATCGCGGTGGGAGAAAACCTTTTCCCATTTCGCGGCGCGCTCCGGATCGGTGCGCAGCGCGGCGTAGTGGTCGTCGAGTGCCGTCTCGATGCGGAATTTTTTCACGAAAGTGCCCTGCGATTCGTTCGCCGAGCCGCCTTGTTTGAGGGAAATTTCGATGCGATCTCCTGGGGCCAGCTCCACGCGTTTTTCCGGCAGCAACACAAACCAGCGCGGGCCGCTGAGGCGGGGGAACTCGCCGATACCGCCGGATGCTCCGCCCACGGGATTGAGGAAACGCTTGAACTTTTCACCGCCCGGCGCGTTCGCGAAGGCGCTGACCGGATCGAAGGGGCCAAAGAGATGGTCGGAGATCACCTCGGCCATCGGGATGGGAGTACGCTTGCCGTCGGGCGAGATTTTCTCCATGCGGAAATCGGTGACGAGCGCGCCCATTTCCGGCCAGTCGGCGGGCTTTTCGCTTTTCGGGAGGATGGACAATCGGAGCGCGTCGAATGTTCCTGATGCGCCGGAGAGGGTGTGAGTGGTGCCGTTGTGGAGATTGCCCTCGCTGAGGATGAGGCCGGCTTCGTCCATCCGCATCGTGCCGTGCTGAGGCTTGAATTCGGGAGCGGTGAGGTTGTTCCATTTCACGCCGGAGATCGCGCGGCCAGCGGCGTCGAGTTCCTCGCGGATGGCGCGGGTTTCGCGGTCGAGTTGCACCCATTCCGCGTTCGCCGTTTTCATTTTCGGGTAGTCGTTGCCGAGGTCGGAGTCCTCGCTGCCGTTGAAGAAAGCCATGAACTCGTAGAATTCATCGTGGGCGATGGGGTCGTAGGGGTGGGAGTGGCACTGCACGCAGCCGAAGGTCGTGGCCTGCCATGTCGTCCAGACGGTGGAGACGCGGTCGATGACAGCGGCGACGCGGTATTCTTCATCGTCTGTGCCGCCTTCCGAGTTGGTCTGGGTGTTGCGGTGGAAAGCCGTCGCGAGGATCTGATCGGGCGTCGCATCGGGGAGTAGGTCACCGGCCATCTGCTCGATGGTGAACTGGTCGTAGGGCTTGTCCTCGTTGAATGCCTTGATCACCCAATCCCGCCACGGCCAGATGTCGCGGTGAGGATCCCTTTCGAAACCGGTCGTGTCGGCGTAGCGCGCGAGATCGAGCCAGACGCTCGCCCAGCGTTCACCGTAAGAGGGGGAAGCAAGCAGCTTGTCCACTATACGTTCGCGCGCGCCATGGCCGTTCGTTTCCCATTCCTTTTCGAGTGAGGACAGGTCCTCTACGACGGGCGGAAGACCTGTTAGATCGAAGCTTACCCGGCGCAGCCACTCTGCGGCGCCTGCTTGAGGTGAAGGTTCCAGACCTGCTGATTCGATGCCTTTGAGCACATGGCGGTCGAGGGGTGCGGAAACCCAGTCTTGCTTTTTCGACCCAGAAATTTCCATCTCCACAGGCGGCATGAACGCCCAATGTTCCTCCCACTTCGCGCCTTCCTTGATCCATTGTTCGAGGGTGGCGATGTCCTTGGAGGAAAGCGGCGGACCGTGTTTTGGCTGCGGCATCAACTCATCCGGATCTTTACTTTTCACGCGGCGGATCATTTCCGAAATTTCGGGTTTGCCTATCACCACGGGAATGTTACCGGACTCGCCCTCGACAAGCAGACGCTCGCGGAAAATGAAGGAAATGCCGCCTGCCTCTTTCACCCCGCCGTGGCAGGCGGTGCAGTTCTTGGCGAAAATCGGGCGGATGTCGCGATTGAATCGCACCTCGCCAGGGGCGGTTCCTGCAGTGAGGAATCCTGTCGCCAAGATCCATCCTAATTTACCTTTTAATGTCATGAACATACGCGGATACTTTTCTCCGTGCCGTAAAATTGCACTGATGTGAGGAGCCGGCAACGCCGAAGATTTTTGGATAAATCTGAGGAGCTGTAATGAATGTTGGCGGCGGGCGCGGATTCGTGTTTCTTTGCGGCACCTTAATATGAAGATTCTCAGTTACAAGGACGCCGGCTACGAGGCATTCACCAAACGTTTGCGGCGCCGGGCGATACCGGAGGATGCGGTGCGCGACTTGGTGGGGGATATCATATCCGCGGTTGCCATGAAAGGCGATGACGCGCTGGTGGAATTGACGCACCGTTTCGACGGGGCGAAGCTTGGAAAAAAGGATCTCTTCGTGAGCGTAAAGGAATTCGCCGAGGCAGAAGCCGCCGTTTCACCGACTACCCGCGAGGCCATACGACGCAGCCTGCGTAACATCCATTCCTTCGCGCGGAAAAGCATGCGCAAGGATTGGTCCGGAAAAAACGCGGAAGGCGCGACCGTGGGCGAGCGCTTCACGCC
The DNA here is from genome assembly GCA_945883455.1 of Prosthecobacter debontii. Classification (GTDB taxonomy): domain Bacteria; phylum Verrucomicrobiota; class Verrucomicrobiia; order Verrucomicrobiales; family Akkermansiaceae; genus Luteolibacter. Next base: position 1,160 of record CAMCXJ010000088.1, on the reverse strand, counting down.
CTTCGACCGCGTCGGCGTTTACGTCCCCGGCGGCAAGGCGCCGCTGGTTTCCACAGCGCTGATGACGGCGGGCTTCGCCCAGGCGGCGGATGTCCCGGAAATTTTCGCGGCGACTCCCTGCGGCGCGGATGGAAAAGTGAACCCGGCTCTACTCTACGCATTGAAACAGGCCGGCGTCACCGAGGCGGTGAAAATCGGCGGCGCGCAGGCGATCGCGGCGATGGCTCTGGGTACGAAAACAATCCGCCCGGTTGACCGCATCTTCGGCCCGGGAAACCGCTTCGTCGTTGAGGCGAAGCGGCAGCTCGTAGGCGCGGTTTCCATCGATCTTCTCCCCGGCCCCAGCGAGATCCTGATCCTCGCCGACGCGAGCGCGAAAGCCGCCTACATCGCGGCCGATCTCCTCGCCCAAGCCGAGCACGGCGGCGACAGCGTGGTCGGTTTCCTGACCCCTTCGAAAGCCTTATTGGAAAGAGTGAAAGCGGAGATCGCGAGGCAGACGGCGGAGCTGAGCCGCGCGAAGATTATCAAGGAAGTGCTCAAAACCGGCACTTTTCTACTGCACGTGAAATCGCTCGCCGAGGGGATCCGCATCACCAACGACTTCGCGCCCGAGCACCTTTCCCTAGTCGTGGAAAACGAGGAGGAAACCCTCGCCCAGATCCGCACGGCGGGCGCAATCTACCTTGGCGCGGATTCGCCCGTCGCGGTCGGCGATTTCCTCGCAGGGCCCAGCCATACGCTGCCCACCGGTGGAGCGGGTCGCTCGTTTTCCGGACTACGGGCCGATCAGTTCCAGCGCCGCACCAGCATCGTAAAAATGGACAAGGCGGCCGTCGCGAAGTCCCTGCTCGTCGTCGAGGAGTTCGCCCGGCTGGAGGGTCTCGACGCGCACGGCAAGTCCACATCGATCCGACTGAAACGATGAACGATAGCTCAAACGTAATAACCGATCTATCCGATTTGCCTAGTTTTTTGGGGGAGTTTTCACTCGCCGCCGCGGCGCGGGGATTTTCCCGGCATCTTCTTCTCGAAACGGAGGACGGCCCGATCCTCGCCTGGGAAAGGCTAGGAGAGTCGCCACCCATTTACCTCTCGGCTGGTATTCACGGCGATGAACCCGCAGGGCCGGTGGCTGCGCTGCGGCTGATGGAAGAGGG
>CAMCXJ010000087.1 GCA_945883455.1 Prosthecobacter debontii | reverse complement strand
TCGTCTGCTCCCCAACCAGTGTGCGAAAGAATTACCGAACCCGACTCCAAATTCATCACGCCGACGGAACCGTTGTCGTTACCGATGCGAATTGTCCCTGTGACATTCAAGGAACCGGTCGTGTTAATGTTCATGGTCCCGTTGCGATTGCCACCCCATGCGGCCAAGTTGAGGTTTCCGGTAGCATTCAGAGTTCCTGAGCCTTGGGGAAAGCCACTGATTCCAGGTCCCGTGGTCGAGGTGTCGGCGAGGTTGTAGAAGCTTGGCGTGCTGTCCTGACCGACGTACATCCAGGCACCGCCAAATGTGCCGGCAATCCCCGCACGATGATCGATCCGGCCTCCTCCTGTTATAATGATGTCATTGGGGGTGAACGAGATATCGGCGGTGATCGTGGCGATGTTGGGAGACACCGTCGAGACAACGGCGTTTTCACTAAAGGCCGTATCCGGCACGCCGCCTTCCGACCAGTTGGACTTGTCATTCCAATCCGAGCTGGTGGTTCCGGTCCAAACGTTATCAGCACCATGGCTGAGCGACGCGCTGAAGCAGAGGACGACGGCGGCAGTAAGCGGCGCTCCGAAGGTGGCGTTGCGGAGCCTAGCGGATGTTGATTTTGGTTTCATAGATTATTGCTGAAAGCGATGGACTAAATCCCCTGGGGGCCGCCTTCCGAATGAATACGGCGGGCACTGGGTTGGACGAACTTGGTGAAGCTGGTGAGCGTGAAGGCGATGCCTTCCTTGGGGTCATAGTAGCGGCGGAGGATTTCCATCCGTTGCTCTTGCGGCAACTGCGCGAGGACCCAGGCCGAGGATTCGGTGAGCGCGCCGCCGAAGCCGCGGATTTCCTGAAAGGTCTTGGAGGGATCGCAGGGGATGGCGTTCTCGGCGGAAACCGCAGCCTTAATAGGGGCGGGCACGGCGCTGAGTCTGTGCCCGTTGTCCTTGGTGGTCTCGACCACCGCCCAGGCACGGGCGGGTTTCTCGGACGCGGAGGCACTTGTGATCATCATGGTGAGTATGCCCAGCAGCAGAGCGGTGGGGACACTCAGGTTTTGAAAGAAGAACTTCATAACAGAGAAAACCTCATCGACTCCGAAAGCCTCTCAAGTATCGCGACGGCGGCGAAGCAGAGCGAGCATACCCAAGCTGCCCAACAGCACGGTGCCCGGCTCGGGGATCACAGTTAAGCCAAGGACTCCAGTCGATTCGTTGAACTGCCAAGTGTTACTACCATCACTGAGGCCCCAGATGCCGCTGCCGTTGTTGGCCAAGCTGCCGGAATATTGGTCGGCGAGTGAAATGGTGACGAAGGTGTCGGTCTCGCTAGCGAAATCAAAGAGATTCCATGCGTAGGTTCCTGCTCCTAAGGCAGTGCCGATATCGAGCGTGAGCGTGCCACCGTAAGTGAGAATACCCGCCGCTCCTGCGCCAGTTAGATTGATGAAATCATGACCACCCGCGACACCCGCGCCCGAGGTGCCGTCGATTTCCATGATGGTGATCCCGTTCAGATCGACCGTGTTGGTGAAATTCATTTGGCCCGGGCTGTTTCCCACGGCGAGCGTGCCGTTGATGACAGCGGCGCCTATTGTTCCTGATCCGGAGAGAGTTGCGCCGCTGTCAACTGTAGTGAGGCTGCTTGTCGAGATGTTGCCGTTGATGATCAGTGTGCCTCCGGCAGCGGTGGTCGCACCTGAATAACTGCTCGTGTTGTCAATTGTGAGGCTGCCGACTCCGGTCTTGGTGATGCCGCCGGTGCCGGTAAACACCTGCGAGGTGCCGACATTGAACCCGTTGCTGTGGATCACCGCGCCGCCGCCTTGCAGGTTGGCAGTGTCGAGGTTGGTGATGAAGTTCGAATCGTCTTGCTTGGCCTTCACGATGCCGCCATTGAAGTTGACAGTCGCGCTGCCGTTGCCGCCTTCGAGTTTCTTGGTCGTGACGGTTCCGCCATTTAGATTGAAGGTGCCGGTTCCGTTGTCGCGGCCGATATGCACCTCGTTGCCCACATTCAGTTCCGCCGAACCACTGAGTGTGTAGGTGCCCACGGATGAGGCGTTGTTCTCATTGCCGATATAAACCTCGTTTTGCACGTTGATGATGCCAGCGTTGTGGGTGAGGCTTCCTGCCGCTTGATTGTGACCGATGCGCAGGCTTTCGTTGGCATTCACCGTTCCACCCGTCATCGTCATCGTGCCGATTGCACCTAGCTCTTTGCCAACGAAAAAGTTTTGCGTCACAGTGATGGAGCCACCGCTCAGGTTGTAGGTGCCGGTGCCGATTTTGTTGTCGTCACGCGATCCCACGCCGAACTCGCGGTTCACAATGATTGCTCCATCGGTTTGGTTCAAGGTGCCGGTGCCGTTGCGGCGACCGATATACATGTTGCCGTTGCCCGTGGTGGTGAGCGTCCCGCCGTCTACATTCAGAACACCCGTGCCGCTCTCTCGACCCACGACAACCTCGTTGGCAACGTTGAGTGCTCCTGTTGCGCTCAGTGTGTAGGTCCCTGAGGCGCCAGCGTTTTCGTTGCCGATGTAGAGTTCGTTGTTCGCGCTGATCGTCCCGCCGCTTTGCACCACGGTGCCCACACCATTGTTGTGGCCGACGATGAATTTCTCGTCTCCGGTTTTGGTGATCGTGCCGCCAGTAACATTAAGCGTGCCAGTACCGCTTTCGCGGCCAATGACAAAATCACGCCCGGTGTTGAGCACCGAGTTGCCGCTAAGATTGAGGGTGCCGTTGCCACCGCCGCCTTGTCCCACGTAGAAATCATGGTTCAGGGTGATAGTCCCACCACTCTGGGTGAGGGTCCCGGTGCCATTGTCGCGGCCGACAAAGGTTTGGTCGCCGCCGGTCTTGGTCAGTGTGCCGCCGGACATGGTCAGCGTGCCGGTGCCGCTGTTGTTACCGACATAGATCTTGTTGTTCACCGTCATGGTGCCGCTTTCGAGATTCAGAGTGCCTTGGCTCCCTGTGGAGTCGCCGAAAAATAGCTCGCCTGCTACAGCAAAGGTTCCGGTGGTGTTTACATTGATCGTTCCATTCCGGTTATTGCCCCAGGCCCCGACAAGCAGATTGGCATTCGCACTGAGAGATCCGGTGCCTTGGGCAAAGCCGCTGATGCCAGAGCCCACTGATGCAGTGTCTGCGAGGTTGTATGTCCCGTTTTCGACCCACATGTAATTACCCGCGCCCGTGCCAGCAGTCCCAGCTAGGTGATCAATTCGACTGCCATTGCGCACGTAGATGTCGGTGGGCGTTGCCGTAATGTTGCTGGAGATTGTTGCGATGTTTCCCGACGTGTTGTTGACAATGGCACCCTGTCCAGTAGGTACATTCCCTAGGCTCCAATTCCCCGCGGTGTTCCAATCCGTGCTGGTGCCGCCGGTCCAGGAATTATCTTGGGCGTTGGCGGCCGAAAGGCTGATGGCTACGATGGCAGTGACCAGTGGGACTCCGATGCTTGAGTTGCGGAGGCTGGTGCTATGGTTCTTGGGTTTCATGGTTTTTCGGTTAGGGTGCCGACTGTTGAGAAGTAGCAATGCTATTAAATATCGCTCGGATTTTACTGTTATAGCAATAGTCCGAAATGACTAGACTGTCGGGGTTCATCCATTAGGGCAAAAAGATTCCCCGGAGACGCATGAACCGCTGATCCACACCATCGGTCGGGACTGCAGCCCGCACCTTCACATGCTCGCGGATGTCATCGAGCGGAACCACTTTGGTTGTTGCCTGGAGCCACGGACTGATGCCGGAAGTGTAGACAAAAACATTGGCCAGTCCGTCGTGGTTAGGATCGGCATCCGGGGCGCTGAGATTGGCATTCGCGAGCTGTCCGGCGGAGAACCAGATGTTTTGAAATGAGTTCCAGCTTGAGGTACTTGGTGGTAGTGCGGTGAGGCTAACTTCCTCCGAGGCAGGACCGAAGACATTGCCTGCGTAGGCGACGACCACGTAGTAATACCTCAGCCCTTTCTGTGCAAAGGAATCTGTGAACTCCTGCTCGGTGAGATCGGTGCCAACATTGGAATAAGGACCACCCGATTGGGTCGCCCGTTTCACGGTGTAATGCGACGCGCCGGAAACGAGATTCCAGTTGAGGGTTGCCGCCTGGCCCGTGACTACCGCTTCGAGGCCCTGAGGCGCGGCCGGTGCCGCTGCGGCCGGGACCCAGCCAATCGAGACGACCGACTCCCGAAAATACTCCCACCCTGCGGGATAGGAACGGTTGCAGGTAAGGCCGTCAGCAGAACCCCCTTCTGAAGAAACGTAGTGACCGTTGGAGCCTTGTAGTGAAAACGCTCCACTCAGGTTTTTCAGAAGGAAACGCTCATCCGTGCCGATGCTGGCTGCATCCGCGTAAAGTTTGTTGTCGGTGGTGTTAAGCCGGAGCCATTTGCCATTGGAAGCACGAAGGGCGACGCGTCCGGCACCTGCATCGGTCAAGGTGAAGCGTTCCTTTGTCCAAGCGTTGGTGGCGGTGGAAGAGGCGAGTTTGTTTCCGTTACTATAGGTCACGTAGAGGCCGTTGCTGCCCTTCAGCGTGACGTGCCGGACCGGAGCTTTGACCGGAGTGGTCGGCGGCGCGGTGGCGTTTTCCCAAACGAAATTGAGGGACGCGATGTTGTAGTATGAGCCCGCCACATTCGCGATGCGAATCGCCTGCTTGCCCGCACTGGCGAAGCCGCCAGCGCAAACCACCGTCTGATAGGAGGCATCGCCGCCAGTGTCGGGAATCGTTGCGCTGGCGAGGACCCGCAGTCCGTCGCCGTCCTGGATTTCCAGCATGCCGTCATCGCCGCCGCCCTTGGCGACGCGCAGTTCGATGCGGTAGGTGCCGGGCGTGGCGACCGTGACGGTGTAGCGCATCCACTCGGGGGCCACGAACCAACCGACGTTGTAGCCGTTGGACAAGGCGTCGGCGCAGGTTTGGACATCCACTCCGTTGTTGCGGTAGGACCATCCCTCGTTGCCCGCAGTGTAGTTGGAAGTGGTGAGGTTATAGTTTTCCCAAGCAGTATCCGAATAGGCATGGCCATTCATTCCCTGATCGTAATCCGGCGCTTGGATGCGACCGGGGATCTGATGCTGCTTGAAGGGTGCGGTATCCCTGTTGCCGGGCTGGCTTTGGATCGAGCGGATCATCTCCGTCTGGAGGCGGCAGTTTTTCAATCGCACGCTGCCGGCAAGCTCCATCAGTGTTGTGAATGCGGCCGTGGGGTTTAAACCTGGTTTGGTGCCTCCGAAGTAGTCGAGGAGATCCTGGTATCCGGCAGGGAATGTGGCATCAGCGAGGCCGTTGATGCTCTTGAATTTTTTCATCGGCCACCACGACATGCCGACGCCCTGGCTGCGGAGCAGTTCGACCATCTTGGTGAAATGGTCGTTACTGTTTTCGCCATGCTCGCCGCACCAGATTGGGCGGTTCTGGGCGGTCCGCAGATCGAGCACCCACTGGATTTCCTTCGGCGACTCAGCGGAGGACCAGTATTTGTGAAACACATAGACCATTTGCGGATCCCACGCGGGAGTGAGGCCGGTGTAGTCGTTGCTATACCAATTTCCCTCAATGAAGAGGATGTGCTTGTCGCCGTTCGCGCGGATGGCATCGGTGATGCGTCCGTAAAGCGACCGCAGGAGTGTGCCGCCGGGAAGGTCCCATGCGGGCTCGTTGATCAAATCATAACCGGCGACCCACGGCTGATTCTTGTAACGCTCGGAAATCCGTTGCCACAGGCGCACGGTCTTGTCTTGGTTCGCCACGCTGTCCCAAAGCGAAGGATGGGTGTCATCATAATCGCTGATGTCATTGTTGCTCTGACCTCCGGGGGCGGCATGCAGATCGATGATGGCGTAGATGCCCGCCGCCGCACACCATGAGATCACGTTGTCTAACAGGAGAAACACCTGTTCGTTCCATTCGTCAGGTGTGTCGCGGTTGACAAAATATTCGTAATGCAAAGGCAGGCGCACCGCGTTGAAACCCCAACTCTTGACTTGGTGGATGTCAGCCTGTGTGACGTGATTGGCCAGCCAGGCGTCGTAGAAGGTCTTCACATTCGCCGGGCCAACGAGGGCGGTCAGCTTTTGTTTCCAGTCGTGCTGCGCGGGGGCCTGTGAGGTGGAGTTCATCAGGTAGCCTTCCATGACCATCCAATTGCCGAAGTTGACCGCATTGAGGATGACTTCCTGATTGTTCGAACTGTTGACGATCCGGGTGCCGTTGACTTGCAGCAACTGTCCGCAGGCCACGCCGGGAATCAGGCCAAGGAAAAGAGCCAATAGAGGTTTTAAAACACGCACAACTTTAGTTACCTTTGATTTCCTGATCCGAGCTATAGTCCAAAATGACTACAGCACACCTCAGACACGGCTTTGCAGGCGAGGGGTTTTATGGCAGCCTACGATCCGGGTTGATTGTATTCGGCAAAGTTTCTTTGATCTTTTTCATCGCCATCGGCGCGGTCTTTCCGTGTGCCTTGGCGCAGGTAGCACCTTTTTTAAGCATCAGCAAGCTGCGTGAGTTTCCGAATGACGAGGGCCTCCATATCGAGGCGAGAACGGGTGGTATCATCAACCACATCAGCGACCAGCAAACCGAGATCGCTATTCAAGACGGTAAGGCCGCCATTTGGCTGCCGATGCACGTGAACCGCCCCCGTGATCTCAAACTTGGCCAGAAAGTCGAAGTGGGAGGCTACCTCCAGAAAGGAAAATTCGCACCCGACTTCGTGGTGCAAACACTCGAAGTAATCGGGGAGCCCGGCCTCCCGGAGCCTGAAAACGTCACGGGAAGCGAATTGTTGAGCGGCTTCTACGACTGCCATTTCGTGGAACTCTCCGGCATCGTCCGGGCGGTGCAGCCTTGGTCGGCCCTGGGTCGCGACCATGCGATCATGCATCTGGATGCCAAGGGCACGCGGATCCTGGTCCTCACCCCCAGTAACCAACTCGAGCGACTGTCCGGACTGGTGGATTCAGTAGTCCGGGTAAAAGGCATCACCGCGGTCGCCGTCAACGAAAGCGGGCAGGTCCTCACCGCGCAAATGCGGGTGACCCACCCAGAATTCATCGAGGTTCTGGAACCACCAAGGGACGTAACGACGCTGCCACTCACTCCGCTGAAAGGATTGCTAGGGCATCCTGTTAGCGGCGCGCCCGGCCACCGGGTTCGCACTCGGGGCACGGTCACCCAATCCCAGAACGACGAGTCCTTTCAAATCCAAGATGAAGAGCACGGAGTGAGAGTTTGGACCACAGGCAAGATTGAACCTCCAGCCGTCAATTCATACGTGGAAGTCATTGGATTTCCTAAATCCGGCCCGGCCAGCCCGACACTGGAAGATGGTCAGGTGCAAATCCTGGGCACAAGCACCGCCCTAGCGCCCGCCGTCATGAACAGCGCGCGGGACGCCTTTTCCCATGAAGGACGGGTCGTTCGAGTCCGCGGCAGGCTGGTTGAAACCCAAACGGATGTCAGTCCGGCCCGGCTGCTCATGAAGGATGGCAGTTTGCTATTCGCCGCTGAATTCAACGGTAGCATTCCCCGTGATGCGCTTCATGTGCTGCCCGGAGCGATCATAACGGTCACGGGAATCGCGGAAGGATCGCTGGCCTCACCTCAACAGGAAGAAGGGTATTTGAAATCGCGGGATCTATTGATTCGGTTGAGAAATCTCTCCGACGTGCGGGTGGTGGCGCCAGCGCCTTGGTGGACTCCTCTGAGACTTGCCGTCGCCCTCGCCGCGACCGGGTCGGCGCTACTGACGGTGATGTTTTTCGCTAGCCTGTTGACCCGCAAAAACAAGAGCCTCGTCGTCGCCGAGGCTGAGCTTATGTCCGCAAGAGACGCGCTGGCAAAACGGGTGGAAACCCGCACGGGCCAATTGCATGCACAACTGAGTGCGCGCCGCGATGAACTGAGCGAATACTCCGCAGTGACGGCAGAGCGCAACCGCCTCGCCCGCGACTTACATGACTCACTTGAGCAAACTCTCGCCGGTGCCGCTCTGCGCATGGATGCTGCCAACGACTTGCTCCCACATCCCCAAGCCACCGAATTGGAACCCGCCCGGCGTCAAATTGCGAAAGCCACCGAACTGTTGCGCCTAAGCCAGATTCAGGTCCGCCGCACCGTCTGGGGGCTTCGCAGTCTGGCGCTTGAGAAACATAGACTATCGGAAGCCTTGCGTGATTCCGTCAAGCTGCTGACCGAAGATACCGGCATCGCCGCCACCTTGGATCTTTACGTGGGTGATGCTGGGCTTACGAACGAGCAGGAATGCGAGTTTCTACACATCGCCCAGGAAGCCGTTGGTAATGTTCTCAAGCACGCCCAAGCCACGACTCTGGAGGTCACACTGCGGCGCAAGGACGGCATGATCATTTTGTCGGTGAAAGACAATGGCCATGGGTTCGACCCCTCCCAGCCCGTCGCGAATGACAGGCCTCACTACGGGCAGCAGGACATGCGCGAACGCGCGCAGATGCTAGGAGCATCGTTGAACGTGTATTCCCAAGTCGGCGGCGGTTCTTGTATCGAAGTTGCCCTGCCTCATTCCGCCTGATAAACAACCACTCCCATGATTCGTATCCTGATTTCCGACGATCACGAACTCTTCCGCGAGGGCTTGCGAGTGGTGCTCGACCTACGTCCTGACTTCAAGGTAGTTGCCGAGGCTGCTAATGTAGCTGAAACCGTCGCCGCCCACGCCCAGCATCAACCGGACTTGACCTTACTTGATCTTCAAATGCCTGATGGAACGGGAATCGATGCCTTGAAAGTTATTCGCAAAGCTCAACCCGACGCGCGCATATTGATGCTGACCACCTATGATGGGGATGAGGACATCCACCGTGCCATGGTTGCCGGAGCGAGCG
>CAMCXJ010000086.1 GCA_945883455.1 Prosthecobacter debontii | reverse complement strand
ATTTCGGAGTAGGAGTTCGTGGTCGATTTCTCGATAACCTTCGGGCTTTCCGATGGGGATGCGCAAGGCAGGATCGGAGGTGAGGCAGACGCGGTAATTGAACGCTTGGATTTTCCTGTCGCCTTGGCCGTTGGTGAGAGCGTCGATCTTGAAAATATGAGGAAGTACGCCGCTGTCCGGATCACCGGGAATCACATAAGGATCCACCTCCATGATGAAATGATCCTTGTCGCGCTGGGCATAATGGACGCGCGGATTCGTATCACCGCGTCGCACCCCGGCGAGGTCTTCGCCATACTGGCTTTCCGCCTCTCTACCGACTGTGTAGCTGACGCCCGCAGCCGCCATGAGATCACCGACGTAAGTGGCGTCGATGAACATTTTACCGCGATAGGTCTTACCGCTGTGGGTGGTGATTGAATCGATGCGCTTGCCGTCCATTTTCACGCCTTTTTCGCGATCCAATAGTTCGTTGTAAACCACTGTGACACCGGTATCAATGATCAGCTTTTTGAACATATCCAAGCCCACGTGGGGTTCGAAACTGCGTACAAATTTCTGACCGTAGGCCGCCGCGACACCATCGTAGAATTCGGAAGCGATGCCGCCGAATGTATTGCGTCTGCCGAGAAAGTCCGTGGCACCTAGTCCGCTGGAACTCATGCCGCCGGGAAATGCAGTGGGATTCACAAGAATCACCGAGAGTCCCCTGCGTTTCGCTTCGATGGCGGCGGTGACTGCGCCGGAGGAATCACCATAGACGACGATGTCGTAAACCGTTGGCTGCCCCGCGGGTAGCACGCCGGGAAGACTGCAAATGACCACCGCGACGGCGGCGGCGAAGCGGGTTTTGGGAGGGATGGATCTTTTCATGTGCGAGTATCCATCCTGACAAGGTGCCCAGCATACGCAAGGAAGTGGTGCCCTATAACGGCTCCCTTTAGACCTGTTACCAAAGTCCGTGTGCGAAAATGTGACGACAAAGTTTGCGGCGGTATGGATATCCACAGGGGCTTTTTATAAATGCAATCCGCCGCTACGGCTCACGCGTGTTTCGCGTGCCACTCCCGGTAAATCTTGGGAGAAATCTCCGAGGGCTTGATCTCGGAACGGCCGCCCCAAAAGACATTGGTGTAGGAAATGGGGATGCCGATGGATTCGAGATGCTTGTCGATGGCGCCCTTGTGAGTGAGAACGCGGTCTTTCTCGGTGCCGTGGACGACACCCATGATGTTCACGTTACCGAACTGCGAGCCGCCTTCTCGCCAGTAGCAGTGGGTCATGCAGAAGTGGCGTCCGACCTCGCCGCCAGCCTCGATCTCGCGGCCTTTGGGCACGGCCCAGTGGAAGAGGCCGTTGAAGCGGGTGACGCGCTCACCGGTTTCGGCGGAGGGTTTTACGTGCTCGAGGAAAGTGGAGAATCGGCCGATAACTTTTTTCGTATTGAGTGTTTCAGCGACCTCGCAGAAACGATCGAGGGATACGCCAGCCTGTGCGGCGCGGTTTTCCCACGGATTTTCGCAGATCTCATTGAGCGTGAGTTCTTCTTTCAGGATGAGCAGGATGTCCCATTCTTCCTCACTAAGATCAGCGGGGACGGTGGTCATCATCACGGCAGGTTCATCCGATTTCTCGCCGGGCTCCATGGTTTTGCGACGCACGTGGCCGACGCCTAGAGCGAAGACGCCGTGGGCGGGCATGAGAAGGTATTCGGTGGCTCCAGTGAGTTGCAGGAGCTTGGTGGCGTGGAAATCGAGGGACTCGCCGACGGGGACTTTGAGGGTTGTCCAGAGCCGGTAACCGGACCCGGAGACTTCGGTATCAGTGGAACGGATCACGACGTGGCCGGAAAAGGGGTCTTCCTTCGCCATGAACTCGAAGGCGTCGTTCAGTTTTTCCTCCGGCACTTTCCATGCAACCAATGCGCCGTGGGCAAGCTTCGTGGCTAGCATCGTCTGGCGCACGCGGCGGATGATGCCTGTCTCCTGCATGGCACGGATGCGTTCGATCACGATTTCGAGAGGGACTCCGGATTGATCAGCAATGACGTGGAATGGATGGCGCTGAAAACCGGATACGAGGTCTTCGGAAACGGCTAGGATCTTCGCGTTGATGGGATCGGAAATGGAGGTGGGGATGGATGAGGTCATTGGGTTGATGCTAGGTGCGAAATCCGGTACGTCCAAGCGGGATTGATTCTTGCGGAGAAAATGGGTGGGAGTGGGAAGTGCCGAGTGGTCAGTGGTCAGTGGAAGAATGCTCCAAGAGGGTTTGGAGAAAGGCCAAGGCTTCCTCGCGGGTGGTAAGTCGGTTTTCGAGTTGCTCGGTCTGCATTTCCTCGAGGATGTTCTTATAGCGCGGACCGGGTTTGAGGCCGCGGGCGATGAGGTCCTTGCCGGTGACGAGTGGGGGCGGGATGAGTGGCTCTTGGGAGAATTCCTCGGCCTTTTCGTTGAGGAAATCGTAGTTGTCGGTGAAACCGTTCGAGGACGCGCAGTCCACGCGGTGGAGCTCCATTTCTTGGGGAAAGGTCGGCACCGACATGAAGCGCTTGAGCTTCGCCTTCCGCATCTGCTGCACGTTCATAAACTGCATGTGGCGGGAAACCATGTGCGCGGTGTCGCGGATCACGGCGTTTGGGTAACGCAGGCGGGTGAGAATTTCCACGGTCATTTCCGCGCCAAGGGCGTCGTGGCCGTTGAAGCGGATTCGCCCGTCGGGATCGATGGTGCGGGTGGGTGGCTTGGCGATGTCGTGAAGCAGGGTGGCGAGGCAGAGGTCCAGCGGCGCGTCGGGAGCGAGCATTTCCAACATGATGCGGGTGTGGATGTAAACGTCGCCCTCGGGATGCCATTCGGGCGGTTGGTCGCATCCGATCAGGGCCAGCACTTCAGGGAGAAAATGGGTAATGAGGCCAGAATCAATAAGCAGCTCAAGACCGCGGCGGCGGTTGGGTGAGGTGATGATTTTCGAAAACTCGTCGCGGATACGTTCGGGAGAAATCTGATCAAGGAGGTGGGCGTTTTCGCGGATTGCGGAGAAAGTTTCCGTTCCGATGGGGAAGCTAAAAGTGGTGGAAAAACGGACGGCGCGGAGCAAGCGAAGTGCGTCTTCCTGAAAACGGCGTGTGGGTGTGCCTATCGCGCGGATGATCTTTGCCTCGAGATCGTGGACACCGCCCACGTGGTCGATGATCCCACCGGTTGAGGGGTCTTCGAAGAGTCCGTTGATCGTGAAATCGCGGCGTTCGGCATCCTCCTCCGGGGTAGAGAAAGTGACGGAATCCGGCCGGCGTCCATCGCTATAGGAGCCGTCCGTGCGGAAGGTTGCGATCTCGATGTGGTGGCCTTGAAATTTTGCGATGACCACACCGAAGTGTGCCCCGACTTCGTTGGAGCCTGGGAAAAGGCTTAGGACTTCGGATGGAGTGGCGGAAGTGGCGATGTCGTAATCCTTCGGTTCAAGCCCGAGAAGTTTGTCACGCACGCAGCCGCCTGCGAAGAAAGCAGTATGGCCTGCCTTGTTGAGATGGAGAGCGAGGCTCGTGGCGGCGGCGCGGGAGGTCATATTCCGCGCAGAGAGTCCGTGGCTGAGGTCACCTTGTCAAAAGGTAAACTCCGAGTCACTCCTTGCCCTTGTTGTCGTCAATCCTAGAGAGAACCTCTACCTTTACCGGAACGACCCCGTTCTTTACAAAGCCCAGCTTCTCGGCGGTGCCGATGGTCACGTCGATGATGCGTCCCTTGATGAAGGGGCCGCGATCATTGATGGTAACGACTTCGGATTTGTTGTTTTTGAGGTTGATCACGCGAACCTTGGTGCCCATCGGCAGAGTCTTGTGTGCAGCGGTCGGGGCGTTGTTGCGGAGCCGCTGGCCGCTGGCGGTCTTGGTGCCATAGTTCGTCTTGATCGAATACCATGAAGCCTTGCCCTGCTCGGTGGCCTTGACTTGGTATCCAGCCTCGCGGAGTTCACAAAGGGCAACGGAGCTCGGGTCGCTGGTGCTTGCGCAACTTGGGATGATGGCGAGCGATGCTAAAGCAAATATCGCAGGTTTCAAATTTGTTATCATATCGGTAAGGGATTGCTAAATTGCGGATTTTAGAGATATCTTCAAGAGATAATTTTGATGATATTGGGAATTGGTTTGGGTTTCTTATTAGACCGTGTTGATAGAATTTCCTGATAGAAAGGCGGCAATGTTCTCGGCGGTGATGGCCATGAGTCGCTGGCGGGCTTCGATGGCGGCCCAAGCGATGTGCGGCGTGAGCGTGAGGTTTTTTGCGTGGAGGAGGGGGTTGGTGGGTAGGATAGGTTCGGCGGAAACAACATCGCAGGCGGCACCAGCGATGAGGCCGATGTTGAGAGCGTCAGCGAGGGCTTGCTCGTTTATGAGTGAACCGCGGGCGGTATTCACGAGGAAGGCGGTGGGCTTCATTTTCGCGAGCGAAGTGGCGGAGATCAGGCCGTGGGTTTCCGGCGTGAGCGGGCAGTGAAGGGACACGAAATCGGAGCTTTCCAGGATCTCGGTGATGGATGCCCAAGCGAAGGGGAAGGCGGTCGCGGCGGATTGGGAGCGAGAGTGGGCAAGGATGTTCATTTTGAACGCGGCAGCGAGTTCCCCGACCCTCTGGCCGATGCGCCCGAAGCCGATGATGCCCATGGTTTTCCCAGCGAGTTCGCGGAAATTCGAGTTTTCCCAGAAACAGAAATCCGGGCTGCTCTCCCATGCGCCTTCCTTGGCGAGTTCGCTGTGGAAGGCGGGGCGCTTCGCGAAATCGAGGATCAGCGAGAATACGAACTCGGCCACGGCGTCGGTGCTGTAAACCGGGACGTTGGAAACGGGGATGCCGCGCGCGGCGCAGGCGGCGGTGTCGATGATGTTGTAGCCGGTGGCGAGGACGGAAACGAATTTCAGGTTCGGGAGTTGGCTCAGGGTTCCAGCGGATAGCGGCACCTTGTTGGTGAGGATGATCTCCGCGTCCCTCGCCCGCCCGACGATCTGGTCGGCCGGTGTCCGGTCGTAGACGGTGAGTTCACCGAGCGTCTCGATTTGCGTCCAAGGGTTGTCGCAGGGATTCAGGGTGTGGCCGTCGAGCACAATGATTCTCATGAGACCGAGGGTCGGCTTTGGGGGTGGAATGATCAAGGGTGAAGCATCGGCTCGGATGGGAATGGCATGCGCCGTTCACCGGCCGACCTTGACCCCGCGGATGAGCACATCGTTTCCGGTGCCGGAGGCGTCGAGGAGGAAATGCCAGCCGAGCTTGGCGGTGAAGCGGGCGTCGGTGACGCTCCATGTGTACGTGTGCCACTTGTTATCGCCGGGTACAGCCCAGAGCTCTGCGGTGCGCAGGCCGTGGGTGGCCTCATAGGTCAGCGCCAGCCCGGTTGCGTTCTGGAGGCCGTCGTCGGAAGGGAGGCGCTTGGCTTCCACGGTGATCTCGTAGGTTTTCCGCTCGGGGTCGAGGAATGTAGGAGCGGCCAAGAAGGCGGTGCGGAAAACGGGCGGGATGGCGGTGAGATGGAGGCGGTTCGCTTTCAGCTCCGCATCCCAGGGCGTGTCGATGGGAAGGATCTGTTCGAGGCCGTCGGCTTGGTTTGTTTCGCCTAGGGCTAGGGAGACGGAAGGGGATTCGGTGTGAGACTTTACGGGTGGAGCGGGCTCGGTTTTTCCCGGGATCCTCGCGAGGGTTTCGGCGGAGGCCTCGATGAAGATGTGGTCGAAGCCGGCGGTGCGGGCGCTGGCGGCGGCGAGGACCAGGTCAGCTTCCGGGCCGGAGAGGGTGATATGGACGGGCGTTTCGGCGGGCATGCCGTGGAGGGTCATCAGTTTCCGGGCGGCGGCCAGCGCGCCGGGCAGGATGCGATCGGTGCCGGGGGACACGGGAAAGGGGCTGAGGGAGACGAAATCAAACTGGCCCACCGCGCCGTCGCGCAGGCAGGCGTCGAGGACTTGGAGGTCGTAGTTTGCGATGGAGATGCCGGTGCGCGCCTTCGGGTTCGCCTCGCGGGAGGTTTTTTTGGCGAGGGTGAGCCGCTGCACATAGTCGAAGGCCGAGTTCGTCAGGCGGGGATCGAGACCGGCGGGGGGAAGGATTTCGAAATGCGTGACGTATCCTCCGAACGCGGTGATGAAATTTTTCGAGGCGTCCTCAGCGGCACTGATCACGGCGGATATCTCCGTATCGTTTTCCTTGGCGGTCTTGGCGAGAGGGGCGGGCTCCCGGGAGGAAATTCGTATCGAAGGGAGGCCTTTGGTGAAAATGGGGTCACCGCCGGGCGGGAAAGAAAGACCGATGGTGGATTCCGCGGAAAGGGCGGCGGTGGCGGTCAATAGGAGAGCGAGGATTTTCATTCGGAGTCGGAGTGGGCGCGGATTTCGATGATCGACTTCCGGTAAGCGTACACGGCGCGGAGCAGGAGCGTACCGATGTAGATGATGCAGATGACCAAGGAGGCAATCAGCACCTTATCGTCGGAGGATCTGCCCATTTCCTCAAGGAACATCAGGACGGGCGGGATCCAGCAGAACAGCCAGAGAAGATCCTTGTTGGAGAGCGAATCGGTGATGCCCGCGAGGACGGAGGCGAGAACGATGGAGCCGAGCAGGATTAGTATGTAATTGGAAACGCGTTGTGGGCCGTTGATGCGGAAGACGTTGATGATGACGGCGGGGAAAAGCAGACCCGCGAGGCAAGCGAGGCCGTAGATGAAGTGTTCATTCCCACTGTAGGTCGTACGGTTGATGAGGAAGGGGGCGGCGGAGATCGCGATGAGGACGAGGCAGAAAAAGAAGCCGGACGCCCAGCCGGGGAAAAGGAAGAGCCCGGCGAGCTGCCCTAGGGCGCCGCGTTTCGCGAATTTCCGATAGGTCGGGGCGGCCAGTGGAGCGAACTCCGAGAGCGAGATCGCGAAGACCGGCAGTAGCACGACTGTGAGGAAGAAAGGCAGCATGTCCGCATTGGTGAAAGACATGGATCCGAGGACGGCGGCGATGAACGTGACGGCGAGCGAGATCAGGCGGCGGAGGGTGGAGTGGTTCTCTGCATAGGGCGCGATGAGAGAAGTGCCGGTGGATAGCATGAAGAAGCCGTAATAGGCGCAAACCGCAAGGTAGATGGATACGATGATGCGCGATTCTTCCGTATCGAGAGCGAAGAAGGTGGACATGCCACCACCGCCGAAGGCGCCGAACATGAGCGCCATCAGCAACGAATACGCGCCGATGGGCAGGGCGATCATAGGAAGCACGGAGCGGAGGATTACGGAAGACGAGGCGGAAAGCCCGACCGTGACGGCGGTGAGCGCTGCGGAGGATAAGAACAGCACGGCGAGCAAAACGATTTCCCCGATCAGGTTCATGCCGCCGAAAAAGTAGCGGAGGATGAGGTAAGGGATGATGGTAACCAGTAGCAGCGCGGATTGACTCACGATCGACGCCCATTTTCCCGTAACGATGCGCCATGCCGAGAGGCGGGTGAGCACCATCATGTCGATGGTGTTGCCCTTCACTTCTGATGACAGCGAGCTAATACCGCGCATGGGTTGGATGATCAGCACTGCGATGGAGAAGAAGATGAAGATGATATTCGAGATCGTGCTGCCCGCATCATCCGACGAGGCGGCGGCTCCGGCGGAAAGCAGGATGACGCCTAGAATGATCTGGAGCGCGAGGAAAACGCCAACGAAGGCCTTCGTACGCATGCCTTGCCGCAGCTCCTTGACGAGCATGGGCGATAGGCGGTCGGGGAAATCGAAGAGGTGCATGCGCTGGAAATTCTAAACTTTAAATTTTAAATCCTAATAAAGAGGAAGATTACGGATCGTAGGGTGGATCGGCGGGGAGGAGGGTTGCCTGTGAGGGAAGCGGGGGTGGGGTGGCGAAGGCGGGTTGGTTTTTCTCGAGGTTGGCGAGGATATCGATGAAGGCGTCTTCGAGGTTGCGCTGCTCGCGGTGGAAATCGACGACGCGGAGATTGTCTTTCACCATGCGGGCGAGGACGTCGGCGGCCTTGTTCGGGTCTTCTGTATCGATGCGAATGCGGCCGCCGTTTTTTCGGGACTCTAGGAACTCGATGTTCGGCTGCAGCACGGCCCAGTCTGAGAGCACCTGCGGATCGCCGTCTAGCTGAACATCGTAAAGCACGCCGCCGAGCAGGTCGGTGGATTTTTTCAGGCTCTCCGAATCGCCGTGGTGGACGATGCGGCCGTTGTTGATGAACAGCAGGGAATCGCACATCTCGCCGAGTTCGGAGAGGATGTGGGAGGAGATGAAAATCGTTTTGCCCTCCTTGGCGAGGACGCGGATGAGGTGCTTGAGCTCGACGCGCGCCTTGGGGTCGAGACCGGCGGCGGGCTCGTCCATGATCAGCACCTGCGGATCGTGCAGCAATGAGCGACCGAGGCAAAGGCGCTGGGTCATGCCCTTGGAGAGCTTGTTGGAAAAGCGGTCGGCGAGCGGGACGAGGTCGGTGAAATCCATAACCTCATCGATGCGCTGGCGGCGTTCCGCACCCTTGTAACCGAGAGCGCGGGCGTAGAAGTCCAGGTATTCCAGCACGGTCATGTTGTCGTAGTTGCCGAAATGATCCGGCATCCAGCCGATCAGGCGGCGGACTTCGGCGGGGTGGTGGGTAACATTGATCCCGCAGATTTCGGCATGGCCCATTGTTGGGTAGTCGAGTGATGCGAGGATGCGCATGGTTGTGGTTTTACCCGCACCGTTCGCGCCGACAAAGCCACAGACGGAGCCGTGCGGGATTTCGAAAGACACGCCGTTCACAGCCTGAAGCGGCCCGAAGAAGCGGTAAAGGTTATGGACGGTGATCGCGGCGCTCATGAAACTTTAAATTTTAAACTTTAAACCTCAAGGAAGAGGCAACGTGGCGGACTTTTTGCGGATGATGGAAGCGAGGATTTTCACGAGCTCTTCCGTATCGGAAATCAGAACGTGAAGAGCTTGGTGGGTATTGTCGTCGATGGG
>CAMCXJ010000085.1 GCA_945883455.1 Prosthecobacter debontii | reverse complement strand
CGAGATGTTCAAGCTCGCTGTGATCGCTTTCATCCACGAGACGAACGGTAATGTCCACGGCTCTTACGCGGCCTACCTTCAGCTTGAGCAGTATTTTCCCAAGGCCGAGAAGCGCGAGGACAACCTGTTCCACTTAGTTCGCACTTCCTCGGTGATTGGGAGCATCACGAGCACGCAGAGATACGGCGAACTTTTTCTCGCGACTTTCCCTGACTCCAAATACAAGCCGGATGTCCAAAAGTTGATGCTCTCCTCCCTGTTCTTCGACGGGAAATATGAGATCTGTATCGAGATCGCGGGGGATATCATCGAGGATAAAAAGGCAACCGAAGGCACGCTGGAGCACGATCTCGTCCTTTTTGTCCTCGGCGGTTCCTATTTTTACACCGGTCAATATGACAAGGCCGCGCCGCTCCTTGACCTGCATGTCGAGAAATACCCAGAGAGCGTATTCGCAATGTCCGCCTCCTATTTCCAGGCATCTAACGTTTCCCGCCTCCAGTTCTGGACAAAGGCCGCGAAGCTGCTCGATGCCTTCCTTGAGAAATACAAAGCCGACCCGAACCAGTCCTACATCCCGCTCGCGCTTTATGACCGAGCCAACGCCCACTACGCAGAGGAAGAGAACGAACCCGCCTTGGAAAAGACGGCACGTATCATCAAGGAGTTCGCTGATTCCCCAGTCACGGATCAGGCCTACAACCTTCGTGGCAATGTCTTACAGGGTCTCGATAAACGTGATGAAGCCGAGGCCGCCTACCTCAAGGCAATTGAGATTGGTGAAACACGCGCCAACGTCGGTTTGGTCGGCGAGGCACTCTTTTACCTCATCGCCATGCTCGGCGAGCATAAGAAAGGTGAGGACTACGGACCGCGCATGAAGGACGCAGTCCCGCACGCTGACAAATATTGGAAGGATTACTCGGTAGGTTCGCCTTATCGACCGCAGGTCGCCGTTGCCCAGATGTATGCCATGGAATCCGCCGGCCGCGGCGATGAGGCGCTGGCACGCCTTCAGGAAGTCATTTCCGACATGGCGAAGCAAACTGAAGCCGTCGGCCTTGAGCAGGCGATCAACTCCTACACGGAGTTCTATCTCGAGAAGCACACCCCTGAGGAGCTCAAGGAGCACTATTACAATTTCCCGGGAATCCGCACCACGGACAAGGCCGCCCGCGCCATTCTGCGCATTGCCATTATCGGCGTGTTTGAAACCGTAGCCAAGGACAAGGAGAACCCCGATAAACAGCGCGCCGCCGAGGCGATGATCACCGTTCTTTTCCAGAACCTGAAGTCGGACTTCGAACTCAAGGAGCTTTCCAACTACATCCTTGTGAAACTCGGAGATTACCTGCGCACGAATACCTCCGCGCCGCGTGAGGCGATTCCGTATTACGACGAGGCGCTCTCCCGCCAGGATCAATCCTACATGTTCCAAGCGCTCGGTGGTCGTGCCGATGTTTATGGGCAGTCCCCGCAGGCCGCAGATCTTGATAAAGGCATCGTGGACTTCGAGCGGATCTTCGCCGATTCGCAGGAGAAGCCGGAGCGCGAGTTCGCTCTTTATCGCATCACCCAGATCCTGTTGAAAAAGGGTGATTACGCCAAGGCGGCGGAGCGTGCCAACCAATACTTGGAGCGCGAGGAAGGCAAATCACTCGGCTTTACCAAATACTCTCCGGAGGTCGGCCTCATGTTGGCCGAGACCTTCGACAAGCGGAACCTTACGGATG
Source organism: Prosthecobacter debontii (assembly GCA_945883455.1). GTDB lineage: Bacteria > Verrucomicrobiota > Verrucomicrobiia > Verrucomicrobiales > Akkermansiaceae > Luteolibacter. The sequence continues at coordinate 7,256 of CAMCXJ010000085.1, read as the reverse complement.
ACGCCATCGCCATGTATGTGAAAGTTTGGTCTTCCCATCAGGGACACATGATGATTTCCACGCGTGCGATCTACAGGTGGATGGAGCTTTCTTACAAACGCAACAAAGCCTCGACCGGGCCGAATGTCTCTTCCGACCGCCAAGGAGCGTATCAGCGAAGCTATCAGTATCTTGAGCTCACCGGCCGCTTCAAGGACAAGATGAGCCCCGAAGAAGTGAAGCTTTGGGAGCGTGTTCAGAAACTCAACAACCAATACGAGACCGATCCGAACGTGAAATCCATGGAAGAAATCCTCAAGGAAAAAGCGGAGGCAGAAGGCCGCTGAACATCCCGAAACCCCCAACCCAAGCCATACCATGAAACATTTAATCTTCTCGCTCCTGCTGCTCCCCGTGCTTACGTTTCCTGCTTTCTCACAGGCGTTCGAGGCCGAGGCCATCCTCTCAAAACCCGATAATGGCGGCACTTTCCGCGCTTGGATCCTCGCTGCCAGTAAGACCCAGATTCGTTACAAGACCACCCAGGTTTCCACGGATTTCATCGATGCGCCCGCATCGGATTTCGCGACTGTATTTCTCGCCGAGCCGGCCGATTACGCCGCCGCTATCGATCTCTACGAGGGCAGGAAATACAAGGAGGCACAGGAGGCGTTCGCTGCGGTCAAGAATCGCTGCAAGCCGATCGCTACATTGCCGGATAATTTTCACACCCTCGCCGCTTTCTATGAGATGGAGTGCTTCCGTCACCTCGGAGACTACGAGAGCCTCGCGGCCGTGCTGAAAACCTTCCTCAAGGAGCCTCTCACCCGCGAGAACCAGCTCCGCCAACTCGACCTTTACACCATGTGGGACGCCGTTCGCGCCCTCGCGTGGGATCGCGTTCTGCTCATCGCTTCGGAGAGGGACGCGGAAGTGCTTCCCGGATACCAGCGCGCGCAGGTCGCCTATTGCAAAGCCCTCGCACTCGACAATCTCGGGCGTGGCCGGGAGGCGGTCATCGAATACAATATTGCCATGACAGCGGATTCGGGAGCATCGGAAATTCTTACACAACAGGCCGCCCTCAAAGCGCTAGGCGTTTACCAGAAGGATCCGGAAGTCCAGGTCGCCATCCAGAACTGGGGCACCGAGGATGAGAACAAAAACTCGACCGGATACACCCGCCTAACCGAGGCCGCCGCGCTTGCCGTATCCTATGAGAAATATCTCAACCTCGGGAAAGCCCTCTCTTCGGAACTCAAGGTTTTCACCAAATACGTCGCCCCCAAGTGAGCGGTTGCGAGGCTTCTCGCTTGCGTGCGCCGCGAAAAACTTCCTGTAGTGCTTGCGGCGAAGGCTCGGCGTTTGCAATGTCACCGCGGATCTGAAATGCTCCTATCTAGTGATGCACCGCCTGCCCCTCATCCTATCTGCCTGCCTGCTGCTTGTTTCCTGCCAGAAGGAAAGCCAAGCCGACAAGGCGACCCGCGAGGGCATTCTTATCATGGGCAATTCCGCCGATCCCAAGAGCCTCGACCTCCAAGTCGTTTCCGGCGTGATCGAAAGCAACATCATACGCGCCCTCTTCGAGGGTATCGTGCAGCTCCACCCGACCGAAGATCTTGGAGCGCCGCCGGGAGCCGCGCTATCGGTGATCCCGGATGAGACCGCCACCGTCTGGACGGTGCGGTTGCGCCCGGAGGCGAAGTGGTCGGATGGCAAACCCGTAACTGCCGAGGATTTTCGTTTTTCCTACGAACGCATGCTCACCCCGTCCTTCGGCGCGAAATACGCGGAGATGCTTTATTTCATGGAAGGCGCGGAGGACTTCAATAAAGGTAAGTCCGCGGATTTCTCGGAGGTTGGCATCAAGGTTACCGATCCCCACGGCTTCGTCCTCACCCTGCGCGGCCCGACACCCTATTTCCTCGAAGTCATCAAGCACTACACGTGGTATCCCGTGCCCAAGCATCAGGTACTGAAGTTCGGGAAAATGGAAATGGTTGGTAATCCTTGGTCGCGTGCCGAGAACCTGATCGGCAACGGCCCCTACCGAATCAAGTCCTACCGCCGCAACGACCACATCGAGGTCGAGCGTAACCCGCACTACTGGAATGCGGGAAATTTCCCCCTTAATGGCATTCGTTTCCTGCCTGTCAGCAACACCTTCACTGAGTCGCGCATGTTCCGCGACGGCCAACTCCATGTCACTAACACCGCCCCGCCCGAGGTGGTGGATCTGATGAAAAAGGTCGACCCCGGCTCACTGCGGCAAGAGCCATACCTAGGCACCGTCCTCTACCGTTACAATACCAAGGTGAAACCTCTCGACGATGTCCGCGTCCGCCGCGCGCTGAGCCTCGCTATCGACCGCAAGGCCCTTTGTGACAGTGTTTACCGTGGCTTCGAGCCCGCCTATGGCATGACCCCGCCGATGGGTGATTACCAACCGCCACATGGGGTTTCGCTGGATCCCGAGGCGGCGAGAAAACTCCTAGACGATGCAGGCTACCCGGGCGGTAAAGGCTTTCCCCGCCTCAAAATCCTGATCGCCGCGAAGGAATCGAATGCCGCCCTCGCCACCGCCATCCAAGCAATGTGGCGCGAGCACATCGGTGTCGAGGTCGAGATCCAAAGCAAGGAATGGACTGCTTACATGGTCGCCATGCAGGACATGGATTACGAGATCATGGGCGGCGGGTGGATCGGGGATTACATCGATCCTCTCACCTTCTTGGAAATGTGGTCGGCAGGCAATGGCAACAATCGCACTGGGTGGGAGAGCGAACCTTTCGGGGCGAAGCTCAAGGAGTCTTTCAAAGTCACAGATCCCGCCGCGCGCAATCGCCTCCTGCGCGAGGCCGAGGAAATCTTGCTGGCCGACTCGCCCATGACGCCGATTTCTTGGTGGGGAAAAAACTACTTGCTGCATTCTTCCGTGAAAGGCTGGGATCCGCTCCTGCTCGACAACCATCCCTACACCCACGTTCGGCTCGTCCCGCCACCGCCACGCTGATCGCCCGCCCGCTATGCCAAAGCTCATCCTATCTCGTTTTCTGCAGGGCTTGCTCACGCTTTTCGTGCTAGTCACGCTGACATTTTTCTTAGTCCACGCCATGCCGGGTAGCCCGTACACGGAGGAGAAGGCGCTCCCAGAACACATCCTGGCCGAGAAGAAGAAAGCCATGGGTCTCGATAAGCCCCTACCCGTCCAATACGCGATTTACATTTCGAACTTGGTTTTCAAACAGGATCTCGGCCCGATGATCAAGAAGGAGGGCGTGCAAGTTTCGGAGATCATCGCGGAATCCTTTCCCGTTTCGCTGGCCCTGGGTTTGGCATCGATGGGTATCGCGTTGCTCGTGGGTATCCCCGCCGGTGTGATCGCAGCAGTGAGGAAAAACACGCCCGTTGACTTCTCGTGCCTCGCCTTCGCCATGGTCGGCATCTGTCTGCCCAGCTTTGTCATCGGCCCGCTGCTCGCCGTCGGGGCCGGGCTATATTTCCAGTCGCTCAACGTCGCCGGTTGGTCATCACCCACGGACTGGATCCTGCCCGCCTTCACCCTCGGCATGATCAATGCGGCCTACCTCGCCCGGCTTTCCCGCGGCGGCATGCTCGACGTGCTCAACCAGGACTACATCCGCACCGCCAAGGCGAAAGGCGTGCCAGGCTCGCGCATCATCATCCGCCACGCTCTCAAAGGCGGACTCATCCCTGCTGTCGCTTTTATCGGCCCCGCCTTCGCCGGCATGATATCCGGATCTTTCGTGATTGAGACGATTTTCCAGATCCCTGGCATGGGCCAGCACTTCGTCAACGCCGCCACCGACCGCGAGTTTTTCCTGATCCAAGGGCTCGTCTTGTTCTACGGTTTCCTCATCGTCGCCGCCAACCTCCTTGCCGACCTGGCCCAGATCGCCCTCAACCCGAGGATGCGGTAATCCCAACGTCGCAGTTTGAGAAAATCACCGGGTTTCTTGCGTTAGGCTGATTTCTCAGATATCGCTTGGCGTATGAAAAAAAGCATTACCTCTACCATAAGCTTATTGCTCCTGGTCACGTTTGCAGGCGCGGAGGAAATCCCTTGCGATCTCGATCCACTCCTGTCGGTTCCCGCGAATTGGGAAATGAGTCCTGATAGCTTCGAGGAGAGATACACAAAGGACAAAAATCGTAACTTCGCGTGGCTCAACTCCGATCGCACACGCGCCAAGCTAAGTCGGAATCTGTATGGTAACATAGTGATCAATCTCAGTGCTTTTGGGGAGAAAGTGCCTGTCCAAGAAGCGATCGTTGATTTCATGGATGGAAAACTGAATTTGGTTACGCTTTCCATCTACAACCGAGGCGACGCCGAGAACATCACGGAGCTTGATTTCACCGCGCGCTTCACCGCCTCCGGAAAGGCTGTGGGCGAGACGTTGGGGACTGCCCCACGCCGCAAGGATGCCAAGCCTGGAAGCGGATTGCTCACGGCCGGATACAGTTGGTATTCGGCTAAGACGGGTGTAGCACTCCTCGAGCACAACGAAAAAGCCATGAGCGGCGGTGACAGGGAGTTTCTCCGCCTGCGCATGGCCAGACCGGGGGCCAAGGGTTCCCTCGCCACATCTTTGACCCACAGCCGCGGCGGTGCCGCCGTCAGCCAAGGAGACCTTCCTGACAACCTGGCAAAATCCGATAACGGGGACATTTTCATCTCAACGCTCCCCATGGTCGATCAGGGCGACAAGGGCTACTGTGTCGTTGCCACCGTTCAGCGCGTTTTCGAATACTACGGCATCGGTGCGGACATGCATCAGATCGCGCAGATCGCGGAAGCCGATCCCAAACGGGGCACCAGCACACTCACCATGGCGAAGGAACTTGATAAAATCGATTACCGCTTCAGGACAAGGCTTGATACCATCGGTATGTCGGACGCAGGCGGTAAACTGACATCGGTGGAAAAGAAAAAAGGTGAGTATTACGTGGGTAAACCAGTTGATGAGCGGAAATTTCTCAAGGAAATCCGCAGCCACATTGAGAGTGGCCTACCGTTGCTCTGGGCACTGGAGTTGGGTCGCTATCCGGAGAAACCCCAGCTCAATCCACAAACATCGGGGGGACACATGCGACTGATCATCGGTTACAACGATGCGGAGAAAGACATCATTTTCTCCGATTCATGGGGTGCAGGGCATGAGATCAAACGGATCAAGATGTCACACGCCTATGCGGCGACGCACGGTCTCTTCGTGCTAAAGCCGACATCACACTGAAGTCTACACTGCGTCTCGCGCCAACCGCAGCGTCTCGCGGCCGAACTTTCCCTCTCATACGCACCGGACGCACCTCGATACGATCTCCGCTGTTTCCCGCGGAGCGGTGCGATTCGAATGTTTCAGCCAACAAACCATCACTTCTTGTCGCCCACCCAGTTATGGTCGAGCACGCTTCACGCGCTTCATAATCGGTGCGATGACATTCCGCACAAGCGGATCCACCAATGCGCCAATGACCACACCGAGTAGAGCTGCGATGCCGGCTCCCACCGACCAGCTCACCAAGCCACCCATTGCGGGCACCGATGACGCCAGCGTTTTGGAAGCGTGCCGCAGCATCTCATCTGGGGCATGCACCCCGAGCACATGTAACCCATGGATCAAGATCCCACCGCCCACCCAGAGCATCGCAACCATCCCTATGATGGTCAGCGCTTTGAGGAAAAACGGCATGCCAACCACGATCGCCCGGCCCAGCGCATTAGCGAAGCGATTGGTTGTGTGCGCCAGAGCCATTCCCAAATCATCCGCTTTCACGATCACCGCCACCGCGCCGTAGACCAGAAACGTCATGAAAGTTCCCACGCTCGCCAGCACACCGCCCTGCAACCAAATCGGTGACGTTGCCACCGAATCCAGCGTGATGGCCATAATTTCCGCCGAGAGGATGAAATCCGTTCGGATCGCGCCCGCTACCCTTTCTTTTTCGATTTCCGCCATGGTCTGCCCGCTTGGCTCGGTGCTTTTTTTTGTCGCGGCCTTCCCCGGTTTCAGGAAATCCATCAGCTTGTGATACCCCTCCAGACAAAGAAACGCACCGCCTGCCATGAGCAGTGGGGTGATCGACCACGGCGCGAAAAAGCTGAGGAAAAGAGCGCCCGGTAGCAGGAAGAGGAGCTTGTTCTTCAGCGAGCCCGCAGCGATTTTGCGGATGATCGGCAACTCCCGATCTGCTGCCAAGCCCACCACATAGCGGGGCGTCACCGCAGCATCATCGATCACAATCCCAGCGGCTTTACTACTGGCCTTGGCGGCCTGGGCACCGGCATCGTCTAGCGATGCGGCCGCCACCTTCACCAGTGCGCTGATATCATCTAGCAGGGCGATCAATCCACCGCTCACTGGCCACCTCCGGGAAAAATTAAAATCAAAATCATCATTTGGTAGTGATAAACCTCCCCAGTCCTCCTCGTTTTAGCAAGTGAAGAAATCGCGCCTACTAGTTCCGCGAAGCAGATTCTCATCACTCTTGGCATGCCTTTCCCACCGCGCGCCTTGGAAGGGCAGGAAATTTTTTAAAACTATCGCCTTGACGCTTTGCGTGTAGCCCTCTTCATTCCGCCCGCCTGCAAATTTTTGTATGTGCCCAGCTAATGGGTGAATTGTCTCCGGACATCCCGTTCCCTATCTCCCTCGCTCCTCATGTCTTCCAAACCGACCGCCAAGCAACCGACCGCCAAAAAGCCGATCAAAGCCGCCCCTAAAGCAGTTCCGGCAAAAAAGGGCCCCGCCTCCACGGCCGCTCCTGCGAAAAAATCCTCGGCCAAGAAATTTTCCGCCAAGCCCGAGCCCAAGAAAGCCGCGTCAAAACCGAAAGCGGCACCTGCCAAAAAGCCTGTCAGAAAGTCCGCGCCTGCCGCGAAACCCGCCGCGAAACCCGCCGCGAAACCTGCCGCGAAACCTGCCGCGAAACCTGCCGCGAAGAAACTCCCTGAACCAAAGACTACGGCCAAGCCCGCCGGAAAAGCACCCAAGCCCGCCGAAAAAGCACCCAAGCCGCCGGAAAAGCCAGCCAAGGCTCCCGAGGTGAAAACAAAAGCGGCGCAGAAGTCCCAAGCCGAAGCTCCGGCGCCTACCAAAGGCAAGAAAGGCGAGAAAGCCGAAAAGCGCCGCATCGACACTCCGGAGATCCAGGAAAAGATTCGCGAGCTCATCAAGCTCGCCAAGGAGCAGGAATACCTCACCTACGACGACATCAACGAGATCCTGCCGAACGACCTCGTCGATCCC
>CAMCXJ010000084.1 GCA_945883455.1 Prosthecobacter debontii | reverse complement strand
TCAAAATCGCCCGCGACGATCGCTTGGCGCGCCCGGCGGGTGAAGGACAGGTAGAAATGCAGATTGTGGAAGGAAAGCAACCGTAAAGCGAGGATTTCGCCCGCCCGGAAAAGGTGGCGCAGGTAGGCCCGCGAAAAGCCCGCGACGTGGGGGTGGCAGGATTCGCAAAGCGGCGAGGGGTCTTTGGCGTGGACGAGGTTCTTGATGTGGATGGGGCCGTCCAGCGTGAAGGCGACCCCGTGGCGGGCGATGCGGGTGGGCATCACGCAATCGAACATGTCCACGCCGCGCCCGATCATTTCCAGAATCTGCGGCGGGGTGCCGAGTCCCATGGCGTAGCGCGGCTTGTCGGCGGGGAGGAAAGGCACGGAATTCTCAATGGCACGGAACATCTCATGCTCCGGCTCGCCGACGGAGACCCCGCCGATCGCATAGCCGTCGAAGCCCAGCTCCACCAGTTCCTTGGCGGATCGCTCGCGCAAATGTGCGTAGATGGAACCCTGCACAATGCCGAAGTGGTGCTGCGGCTTACCGGCGGTGAGCGGCTGGTATTCCGTAACCCAATCCTTGCAGCGCTTCGCCCAGCGGGTGGTCAGTGCCAGCGAGGTTTCCGCGTATTTCTCATCGCAAGGATAAGGCGGGCACTCGTCGAAAAGCATCGCGATGTCCGATCCGAGTGCGGCCTGGATCTCCATGGAAAGCTCCGGAGTGAGCATCATCTTTGTCCCGTCGAGGTGGGATTGGAAACGCACGCCCTCCTCGGTGATTTTCCGCATTTTTGCCAGCGACCATACCTGGAATCCGCCCGAATCCGTGAGCATGGGTTTGCGCCAGGTGGTGAATTCATGGAGCCCGCCGAAATCGCGGATCAGCTCATGGCCGGGGCGGAGCCAGAGGTGGTAGGTGTTGCCGAGGATGATTTGTGCGCCCAGTTCTTCCAGCTCGGCAGGGTGCAGGGTTTTCACCGATCCCTGGGTGCCAACGGGCATGAAGATTGGCGTCTCGACCTCGCCGTGTGGCAAGGAAAGCGTCCCGGCGCGGGCGGGTCCGTCGGTGGCGTTGAGGGTGAAGGGCATCCGGAAATCGGTTTCGGGGAAAGGCTATTTAGGAACCTTCGCGAGTTTCCAAATGGCTCCGGCGGTAGGGATCGAACCTACGACCTAGTGATTAACAGTCACCCGCTCTGCCGCTGAGCTACACCGGATTTGAATGCACGCCGTTAAAGGCGGCTTGGGCGGAAGATGGGATTCCCACGCACAATCTTGCAAGGGAAAAATACCTCTCGGAAGGAATTTCCTCCGACTCTGGTTGCGAGGGTGCTGATCATGTTCGCGTTTCATCTCCACTGGGCGAGCTGCTCGGGGAAAGGGCAGGTGTCGCAGCCGGAGAAATCCTCTAGGCAGAAGTCATGGTAGAGCTGGAGCATCGCCTGTTGGTGGGAGAGGCGGCGGAGGAAAGGCTGCGCCTCTTTCTCAGAGCCGAAGAGGCGGATGCCGCAGCGCTTGAGCTTCTGGTTGACGGCGGAGTGGCGGAGCTTGTGGTAATCGCGGAAAGTGAAGCGGCCCTCGTGTATTGCGAGCGGAATGAGGTGGTTCGCGGAGAGTTCGAGCGCGAGATTTTTCCCAAATACGGAGATCGCCTGCCCGCTGCGATCCGAAGTGAGGGTGTGGTGGTGCGACCAGAAATCGTGCCGCAGGGCGTGGAGGAAATCGGTGAGTGGTTTCACGGAAAACGGCGAGGCCATCACGAGGCGACGGTATTCCGGCCAGCGGGCGATGAGCGCGGAAAGCCCACCGACGCGGCGGTGCGGGTGGTTCGCGGGGCGCTGGCCGTGAGTTTTCCACGTCGGCAGGCGGCTGTCGGGCGGCTCGTGGTTCGGGCGGATTTTCCACCAGCTCTCCCAGAGCGCAGACAAGTAGTCGCGGGTATCTTCGGGCGCACGGCGGTGGATCTCGACATCAAGGAAACCGGCTGTGCCGAGCAGGATGGCTTCGGCTTCCGCAATGTTCGCGCGGAGGGAAGAGATCGGCGCGCGCTGGGCGAGAAGTTTCATGGGCAGAGAATTTCCGCCGTATCCAAGCGTCTCGGCCGTGGCCTGGAAGAGAGCTGAGTCGAAATCATGCGCCTCGACGGTGCGTAGGAAACGTGCGGCTTTCTGGGAGGCGCGGCGGATGGCCGCCTCCCGGAGTAGCTGCTCGACGGAGAGTTTCGGCATCCGTTTCAGTGGCTCTAGGCAGCGGCCCGGAATGGCGATGGCGGTGTCGCGGGAGGGTAGGTTTAGCGCATCGGAAAGCTGGGTGGAGTTTATCAGCAACTCGGGTATCTGGCGGTGGTTTGAGGTGCGGATAAAGGTTTCGCGCGTGGTCTGGCGAAATGTGACGTGGAGGATGGTGTTGGAAAAGGCGGGGTTGGTGGAGTGGCCGTGCGCCTCCCAATCGGAGGGGCAGGTGTCGATCTCGAGGTCGCCGATGAAAGGGCGGCCATCGATCTCAATCGCCGCGCGGGCGAAATCCGGCCCCGCGCCGTGGTTCCACTCGCCGAACTGGGTGATGCGGAGGATGCGTCCGTCCTTGAGCCGGAAGTCGCGCCCGAACGCGCCGGCAAACCAAAGCGCTTGCAACTCAAGCTCGGGCGGCAGCTTCGGCGCAGCGACTTCTTCGAATGCCAGCGGCGGGTGCCAGACGCTCTCTAGGAGGAATCCGTAGTTCATGAAACCTTAAATCTTAAATTTTAAACCATAAGGAAGAGATGTCCTCTGCCGATGGCGGAAGATACCGACGAAAATCGAAACGAATGAAGATGATGTTTTGAATTGGTGTTTAAAGTTTAAAGGTTAAAGGTTAAAGTTTAAGGCTTCATTTCTTCGGGAGCTTGGTGGGATCGGCGACGGGCGGGGGAGGGGGATCGAGGATGTTGAGCCAGCCGGAAAGAGCTTCGGTCTCGGGGAGGTTGCCGTATTCCATCTTTGCGTTGCGAAGACCGGTGATGGCGGCCTGGTTGTTTTTCGCGGCGCGCTCAATGGCGATGAGCTGGATGTCTTGGCGCAGTTTGTCTTTCTTGATGGTGTAAAATTCCTTCGCCTTCGTGAGCCAGAGACGGGCGTTCGTGCTGTCGTTTAGTTCCATGTATTCAAGGGCCAGGCTTTCGGCGATGTCGCCGGATTTTAGGTTCGTAGCGGCATCGGCGAGTTTATCCCTACGCTCCTCCGTTTCTTTCGGCCATTGCCTCATGGCGGCACGGATGGCGCGGAAATCCCTGTCCTCAGCGCGTTTTTCGCCGGTGCCTTCGAGATGTAGGAAAGGACGGTAAAGCGGATCCCCAAGCGCCACGCCCTGCCAAGAGGTGACGGGCATCGATGCCCAAGCCGCCTCCGAGAAGCTCCAGCCTTTAAGCAGGCGGTCGTGCATGATATCGAAGTGATGGGTGAGATGCAGGTAAGGTTCATAAACGTTCCCGACGGTAGCCGCCGCGCCACGCACCAGTAGCGGCGCGCACCAGTTTTTGTGTGGATCTGTGAGCTGGTCCGCACTGAATGAATGAAGGTGCACGGCCACCGCGCCGGGTCGGAACATGAAGGTCGTGTTGAGAAACGGCCCACTTACGTTTCCATCATACCAGCCGTAATAAATCGCCGTTTCTGTCATGGGATACTTTTTCGGTAAGGTGTCGTTGAAGCGGTCAGTCACCGTTGGGATGCCGACACCCGAGTTTTGTGAGATGACTTTGTTCAACCACAAATCGCCTTCGGGAAACTTGTTGGCGACATCCACGTAAGCGCGCCCCCAGAGGCCGTGGTTTTCGGTTTCTACGGCGTCAATGATCATCCGCTTGCAGGTGGCATACGTCGGAGAGTCGATCCGGGTAGTGAGAACAAAAAACGGAAATTTTGTCTCTGAAAGTGGCTTCGTGCTCTCAAAAAAAGCGTTTTTTAGGATGCCCTTCGCGGGCAATGATTCAATGCCGAACATGGCGAGTTCCGAATCTACGCTCGCTTCGTCGCGGGGTGAAATCGGATCGGTTGGAGGTTTTATAACTTCCTCTGGTTTCGGCGGAGTGGGTTGTATGCGCAATGGCACCCCGCGCATTAGCACGATGGCACGGATGCGGTTTTCGGTAGGCAACAGCAGCCCTTGCGAATCTCGTTCCCGCTTCCACCAGCCCTTTTCATCGAACGCTTTCCGCAACGGCTTTGCGATGGAATCCTCGTATTCGGTGCGGGTGATATCAGCCTTCAGCGGCATGTTCATGCCGATGATTTGATTTGTGGGGATGGCGCGCGCTTCTTGGTAGACCTCGGCGAGGCGTATGGATTCCGGGCTTGCGCTGTTGAATAGAACAAGGACTTCCCGGTTGGAAAGCGTCCGCGCGTCTGCCGAAAAAGAGCAGGCGAAAATGACGGCCGCCACGGTCGCAAGGGATGGTGCGTTGCACATGGCACCAGAATGGCTATGAAGGGAAATCTTGCAACCCTAGGAAATCGGCACTGGCTTGAATGCGTCCCGCACACAAGGCGGGTAGATTTCCTTTTTAGGGAAACTCGTTTGGGATCATGTCTTAACCGATCACGATAATTGTGTTTCCGCTAAAAACCGGTAAGTCCCGTTCGCGGCGAGGAGCTCCTCATGCGTTCCCTGCTCGATGATCCTGCCTTTAGAAAGGACGAGGATGCGGTCGGCGTGGCGGACGGTGGAGAGGCGGTGGGCGATGACTAGGGAGGTGCGGTTTGCCATGAGGCGTTCGAGGGCTTCGTTGACAAGGCGCTCGGATTCGGAGTCGAGGGCGGAGGTAGCCTCGTCGAGCAGGAGGATTTTCGGATCGGCGAGGACGGCGCGGGCGATGGCGATGCGCTGGCGCTGGCCGCCGGAGAGCTTGGTGCCGCGGGGGCCGACGAGGGTGGCGTAGCCTTCGGGGAGATCGGCGATGAAGGAGTGAGCGTTGGCCATGGCGGCGGCGGCCTCGATCTCGGCCGGGGTGGCGCCCTCGTTGCCATAGGCGGTGTTTTCCGCGATGGTGCCGCCGAACCGCAAGACCTCCTGCGGGACGATGGCGATCTGTGAGCGCAGGCAGGCGAGAGAGATTTCGAGGGCATCGGTGCCGTCGAAAAGGAGCTTGCCGGAGGACGGATCGTGGAAGCCGAGGATGAGGGAAAAGAGGGTGGATTTCCCCGCGCCGGACGGGCCGACGATGGCGGTGCGCTGGCCGGAGGGGAGGGATACCGTTAGATTTTCCAGCACGGCGATCTCCGGGCGCGAGGCGTAGCGGAAAGAGAGATCGTCGAAGCTGATCGCACCGGTGAGGGTGAGATCGGAGCGGCCGGATTCGCGCTCGGCGGGCATGTCGAGGATTTCACGGAGGCGCTCGGTGGCACCGGCGGTTTGCTGGAGCTGGGAGATGATTTCCGGGAACGATCCAAGCGACGCGCCGACGAAGATGGAGAAGATGATGAAGGCGAAGAAGTTTTCCCACGAGATTTCGCTCTTGGCATACATCTGCGCGCCATACCAAACGACAAAAGCGATGGTGCCGAAGAGCACGAAGATGATGAAGGAAAGGAACGCGCCCCGCGCTTTCGCCCCACGCAGGGCGACGGCCAGGAAGGAGGCGAGGGATGCTTCGTAACGCCCGCGCTCAAAGCCCTCGTTGGTGTAGGCTTTCACATCCGCGATGTTCTGGACAGATTCCTCGATGACCGTGGAGGCCTCGGCGAGGGATTCTTGCGCGGCCTTGGAGTGGTTGCGGACTTTCCTTCCGAAAAATGCGATGAGCAGTACGACGACCGGGATGCAGCAAAGCATGACCAGCGAGAGTTTCCACGAGGAGATGAAGATGAACACCAGCCCGCCGATGAGGATGACCGTCTGCCGCACGGCCTGGGGGACGGTGGTGAGGAGGGTTTCGCGAACGAGCGCGAGATCGGCGGAGACGCGGTTGCTGAGCGAACCGGCGCGCTGATCCTGGAAGTAGGGGACGGGCAGGCCGAGAAGATGTTTGAAAAGGTCTTTGCGCAGGCGGTTCAGCGCGGACTCGCCGGAGCGGATGAAGCCCTGCACGCGGAAGTAGCCGATGGCGGCCTGCAGGAAAAGTACGGCGACGAGCTTGAGGATGATCTCGTTCGTCCGGGCGAGGATTTCCGCGGGCGGGACGGCGTTGCGCAGGGAATCGACCGGGGAACCGACCAGTTCTTTCAAAAAATACGGAAACGCGAGGGCGAGTCCGGCCGTAACGAAGAGCGCGACGAGCGAGGGGATGAATACCCGTTTCTCACGCAGCAGGTAGGAAAGGATCCAGCGGTTTGATGAGATGGGAGATTTTTTCTTTTCCGCTACGGGCATGCCCGATGGGAAACGATGTGGCGGTGAGAGTCAATGGCGGGGGAGAGATGTGTTTTTGCAATTCCGGGAAAACACTATTGATCTAAATCCGAAAAAGAGTTAGAAATTCATTAAATCCAACTGTCATGTCGCGACTATCCTTTAAAACGATCACGCTTTTGATGAATGTCGCTGCGGGAATTTTTCTCGTCGGTCCTGCCCACGCTCAGTTAGATGCCACGCAAAAAGAGGATGTAGGATTCACTGCTCTCCAAACGCAACTGGGTGCGTCGATGCCAACGGGTGCGGGGATCTCGGTTTCTCAGGTGGAAGCGCCGGACGGTTCCGGAAATTACCGACCCAGCACAGCCACCTTCTCGACGAAGAACTTCCTTTTCCCGTCCGGGGGATCGACCACTGCTTCCGGCCATGCGAATACCGTAGGACAGTATCTCTACGGATCCTCATCGCTCTCACCGGACATCGGCGTTTCCCCTAACCGGATCACCTCCTACGAGGTGAACAGCTATCTCGGTGCTGGTTTCCTGAGGTTTTCGAATACGGGTGCGCTACCATTGGTTGAGAGTAACGATATCCAGAATCATAGTTGGATCGGGAATTTGAGCACTGAGGCACAGAATGTGGAAGCGATGCGTCGCATCGATTACGCGATCCAAAGGGATGATTTTGTAGCGGTGTTCGGCCTGAATAATGGTAGTGGCACGTCGGTGCCCGCACTGATGGCGGGAGCCTACAATGGGATCACTGTTGGCCTTTCCAACGGCAATCACAGCAGGGGCGGAATTTCTTTGGACGGTGGACTCCGGACAAGACCAGATATTGTGGTTCCGACGTCGGCTACAAGTTGGGCGACGCCTACCGTGGGAGGTGCGGCGGCCTTGCTCTTGGACACAGCGCGCGGGACATCCGGACTTGGTAACGCAGACCGCTCGGAAGTGGTGAAATCACTTCTTTTTACGGGAGCAACCAGAGACGAATCCGAATTTGGTGGGGCGTGGACGAATAGTTCTTCTCAGCCTCTCGATGCGGTATTCGGGGCGGGCGAACTGAACGTGCTGCACTCTCATGACATTTTAGTGGCGGGCGAGGATAATGCCAATGCGGCGGCTACGGTGGCGAACACTGGGTGGGATCTCGGAACCTCCAACTCGACCGTTCCCCAACTGTATTTCTTCGATCTCAACACGCCTGGCTTCACTTTTGAAATCGCCGCTAGCCTCGTATGGAATCGGAATATCGCAGCTGTGGACAACCAGCCCGGACTCGGTCTCAACTATGCGTTTACCCCGTCGTTGGCCAACCTGAACCTTAGGTTGTTCAGCGCGAGCGGGTTCACCTTGGGGACGGAGATCGGTGCGAGTCTTAGCGAAGTTGACAACGTAGAATTGATTTTAGCGGATGGGCTTGGGCCGGGTCGCTACGCTTGGCAGGTGACTTCTGACACGAGCGGTTTGGACTACGGATTTTCTTGGAACGTGGAGGGGCTTACAATGGTTCCCGAACCGTCAGTTTTCGGGCTGGGGCTGGTCAGTTTGATGCTTCTTGTCCGTAGAAGGCGCTAAGCGCAGTCCTAAATGTCTAAAATCATTGCCGCGGCGTTAGCATGATCATAGATGGCGTTAGTGAACTGAAATATCCCCGCCTCTTTGTGTGATCCTCACAGCTTTCACGTCTACAGGCTTTTGGCTCTGCGTGCCGATCAGTGACGGGATCAGGGTTCCGTCCTGATCCAGTCCACCACCAGCGTAAAGGGACCCTCGCGTTTGTCTCCGATCAGGAGGCTTAATTCCTCGACCTGCGAGAGATCGGCGGGCGGACCAGCCAATTTTTTTCCGCGGGGGCTGGGTTTTAAATCCGCGAAGGCAACCACGACCTCGGCCCACTCCCCGGCCTTGGTGGGGAACTCGGCGCTGTAGGCGATCCTAGAGCCGCGATGCCGGGCGTCGGTGGCGATCCTGAATTGGTAGGTACGGCCGTCGCCCATGATTTTCATCCGCACGCCCTTTTTCCCCGAAAGGTCGTAGGCGAGGTCGCGGATTCTGACCTGCGCAAAGCCGCCGTTGTTCTCGAACGAAAGCGAACCGGAAAAACGCAGCACCCCGTCCCGGATCACGGCATCGCCCTTGGAGACACCGCCCATGACATTGTCGTTCTGGGCGCTCCAGACCGGCTCGCCCGCGTCGCCGTCGAACTTCAGGTCGAGCTTGGTCGGGCGCTTTTCATCACCCGCCCCGCCCACCGCCACCGAGAGAAAAAAGAAGGCGGAAGCCGATAGCGAGGCGCTGAATCGATTGTTCATCCCGCAATAAGGACGAGGACTGCTAGGCGCGCAACCCGCGATCCCAGGGAAAAAATGGTGCGCGCTGCAGGGTTCGAATCTATTCGAGTCTGTCTACGATTCGGACAAAGTCGAGAATTCCTTGATTTTACAAGGGTCTGAAAATCGCAAAATCGTCGTTTTTCGCGACTGACCCTCGTTTCATCGGAACTTTATCGGAACTTTATCGGAACTTTTTCAGAGGTCTGAAGGCCGCATTCCGAACCAAGCTTCACCCTCTTCTCGGGCGCGCGGATTGTGGTAGTGTTTGCGGAGCATTGCAACCGAAGAACCCATTTCCTCGGCAACTTGATCGAGCGACCGGATGATGGCGTTTCGATAGGATCCGTATGAATGGCGCAGGGCATCCTTTGGCCAACCGGTTTTAAAGACCTCAATTCCGAGGCGAGCGGTTTCACCTGCGAGAACCATATTGTCGCAGACTGGACCGGTTTGGTTTGGCCTGATTCCTGCCCATTCGAGCCACTCACTGACCCCCGGCAGGATCGGAACGATTCGAGAGTAACCTGTCTTGGCAACTGGATCAGGAACCCGAATGACGTTGTATTCCCAATCGAACTCTTCTCGGAAAATCCCCCGCTT
>CAMCXJ010000083.1 GCA_945883455.1 Prosthecobacter debontii | reverse complement strand
ATCAGTGGAAGACTGGGGCTTTGGTAAACCTTTACGTGCTGGATTTCCTTTTTTAGGCGGAGGTTTTCGCAGGCCTTGCAGCCGATGCCTTCGCAGGCGGGGCAGGCACCTTCGAGGGTATTGAAGGAAAAGTGGCGGGGAGAGAGGTCGCCGCAAATTTCGCCGGTGCGCGGGTTGCGATAGGAGGTTTGGAAGGTGAGTTCGCGGTAATCGCTTTCTCCCGGCGGCATGAGCAGGACGCGGGCTTCGGCTCCGCAGAGGCGGAGGGCGAGCTCGATGGAATCGGCGAGGCGGGCTTCGATGCCCTCGCGGATCACGAGGCGGTCGATGACGATCTCGATCCGGTTTTTGGAATTTCCATCGAACGTGACCTCGGTGATTTCCCGAATCTCGCCGTTGAGGCGGATGCGGATGAAGCCTTGGCGCTGGAGATCGCCGAGCAGGCGTTCCGGCTCCGCGGTTTCCTCTTCGGGGACGGCGGCGAGGATGATGAGCTTGGTGCCTTCGGGTTGGGCGGAGAGTTCGGCGATGATTTCCGAGGGTCCCATGCGGGTCATGGCTTTCCCCGTTTCGGGATCATGCGGGACGCCGGCGGCGGCCCAGAGGATGCGGAGGTAATCGTAAATTTCCGTGGCAGAGGCGACGGTGGATCGCGGGGAAAGACCGCCGACGCGTTGTTCGATGGCGATGGCGGGGTTGAGCCCCTCGATGGAATCGACATCCGGCTTTTCCAACTGCGCGAGGAACTGCCGGGCATACACGGAAAGCGACTCCACGTAGCGGCGCTGGCCCTCGGCGTAGAGCGTGTCGAACGCGAGCGAGGATTTCCCCGAACCCGACGGCCCGGTGATCACCGTGAGTTTCCCCTTCGGGATGGCGACCGTGAGGTTTTTTAGGTGATGCTGGCGCGCACCGCGGATGAGGATGTGATCCATGTGGTGGAAACTTTAAATTTTAAACCTCAAACCTCAGTCATCCCATTGCCGCTTGAATGGCGGGTGGTGATGCTGGGAGTATGGGGGATTGAGGGCCTGGTTGGCGATTCTGTTTTTTGACTCTGTTTCCGGCTCAGTTGGTTTCGTTGGGATTTTTGAGGAGCTTTTCCTGACGGTGTACGCCATGTTGTCCTTGGCGCGGGCGACCCACCATACGCGGCGCCGGTGCAGGGCGTGGAGGTGCTGGAAGTGGATGTAGGCTTTGTCAAACAAGGCGATCTCGCCGTCCTGTAGGTGGGCGCAGAGGGCGGGCGCGCGGGTGTCGTAGTGGTGTGAGGCTTCCTCGATGATGGCTGTGATCTCAAATCTCCATTCTAGACCTTCTTCCAAAGGTCTTTTCGTATTGGATCGTGACCGCAAACTCTGAGATAGATCGTTCATACGTCATGTGCCAGAATTTGCGCGCCATGGACGAATACGACCGCCGAGAGTTCCTCAGCCTTAGCCTGCCTTCCTTTTTGGGTGTGCTAACGGCTCTGCCATCTCTCTGCGCGCTGGCCACCCGCGCGAACGCAGCGGAAGGCAGGATCCCTGCCGATGGCGCTATGCATTGGGAGGCCTTTTTGGAAGCTGTCGCGAAAGAGGCGGGGAAACAGCATCTCGATGCGTGGAATCAAGATGGATATGTGGATAAGATCGCTCAGCTCGCCTCGCGCTTGCATCTGGAAGATCCGGTTCTTACCGAGGGGCTTGCCCAACTCGAAGTCCGCCTCAAGCAAGGCAAGGTCGATTTTCAATACCTCGAGGAGCGCGTTGATTTCGCGCTGTGCCTCGTGCAGTTCGATGTGGAGGAGCTCATCCGTCCGCACGACCACCCCGGCATGACCGGCATGATTCTCTGCGCCTCCGGCGAGATCGAGACTGAGAATTTCGATCCCGTGGAGTTGCCCGATTTCGAAACCGCTGCTGGGCGTCAGCTCCTCAAGCGCGCTGGGCGGGCAACGCTGAAAAAGAACGACATCTCCACTCTCACTGCGAAGGCGCGGAATATCCACACGCTGCGGGCTCGGAAAGTTACTCAGCTCGTCGATATCTTCACCCCGCCCTACAATGAAGAGCGCGCCGAGCAGAGCAAATGGTTCGAGCTAGCGCCCGAACCGATTCAAGGCCACAGGGACATTTTTGAGTCAGAGATTTCCTGAGCGAAAAATCACCATGCCCTCACGCGGACGCCACCAGACGACATCTAAGGAATGCAAGGCCGTGATGAAACGGATCGAGGCGCTGGAGGGCGTGGGCGGTGTGATCATCGGACGCTCGTACGGCGGGAAATCCCTCGGCAGCGGCAGTGCCACAGGAGCGGTGCGCATCCAGCGCATGGTTTCCGGCGGACTCAAGGCTGTGACGCAGACCGAGAAAGGCGTGCAGGAAATTTTTATCCGCACGGAAGCCGGCGCGGAGGATGGTATCGCGGAAACGATACGGGGCTGGGAGTGAGGTGGATCAGGGCCTGCCTCGGTGCTTGGTGATCGTAGAGTTGGCGGCGCGCTTCACCCGCAGGGCGGAGGAGCCGACTTTCAGCCCGTTGAGCTGGCTGATCGCTTTGCTGGACTCGTCCATATTCGGCATTTCCGCGAAGCCGAAACCTTTCGACTGCCCAGTCTTGGGGTCCATCACAAGGGTGCAGGAAGTGACCTTCCCATGCTTGCGGAAAAGGTCGGTGATCTGCTCTTGGGAGAGGCTGCGGTCGATGTTTCGGATCAGGATTTGCACGGCTGGGTGTGAAGATGAAAAGTTTTGCGTAGCTTGGCGAGCGCCAAGAGGAATCAAACTAGCCAAGTCCTCCGCGATGTACAGACTTGGCTCATGATCCTTTCCGACCGCATGCGCGAAATCGCGCTGGTGAATAGCGCCGGCCACATCCTTTCCTGGGATCAGGAAACGTATCTGCCCTCCGGCTCTGCCGATTATCGCTCAGAGCAACTCGCCTACCTCGCCACCCACGCGCACAAGCTCGCGACCTCCGATGATTTCCTAAAAGCCCTCGCCGATGCCGAGCAAACGGACGACGGCAGCGATCCCGTCCGTACTGCGAACCTGCGCGAAATCCGCCGCGAGTCCGACCGCTCCGTCAAGATCCCCACCGATCTGGTCGCCCGCGAGTCCACTGCACAATCCGCCGGTCACCATGCGTGGATCGCGGCGCGTAAGGCCTCTGATTTTTCCATCTTCGCACCGCATCTTGAGAAGCTCGTCGACTTCGCTGCGGAAAAAGCGGATCTCTGGGGATTTGTGAACGAACCTTACGACGCGCTGCTTGAGGGATTCGAACGAGGCACCTCCACCGCTGCCATCGCTGAGCTTTTTGAAACGTTGCGGAAAGATCTCGCGCCTCTCTCCGCGCAGGCCGTTGCGAAAAGCCCGCCCTCGGAACTCCCACCCGGTCCTTATCCGGTGGAGATCCAGCAAACCTTCAACGCCATTGTCGCTGCCGAGATCGGCTTCGATTTCCACACCGGTCGGATCGACACCACAGCACATCCTTTCTGCACCACGCTCGGCCCGCGCGATGTGCGGCTGACGACGCGCTACATGGAAACTGATTTCACATCATTACTCTTCGGCGTCATGCACGAGGCCGGCCACGGCATGTATGAGCAAGGCCTGCCCGCGGCGGACTTCGGCATGCCATCCGGCTCTTCCGTCTCGCTCGGCATCCACGAATCGCAATCGCGGCTCTGGGAAAACCAGGTCGGGCGCTCGCCGGAATTCTGGGAGAAATTCTACCCCGTTGCACAAAAACATTTTCAGCAACTCAGGGGATTCCCGCTGGAAAAATTCCTCCGCCACATCCAGCGCACCGAGTTCTCCCCGATCCGGGTGGAGGCAGATGAGGCTACCTACGACCTCCACATCATTCTGCGGTTTCGCATCGAGCGGATGTTGCTCAACCGCGAGATCACCATCGCTCAGGTTCCCTCCACTTGGAATGACCTCTTCCGCGAATCCTTCGGCTTCACTCCGCCGGACGACGCGCAGGGCTGCCTGCAGGACATCCATTGGTCGATGGGGGGCATCGGCTACTTCCCCACCTACACGCTTGGCAACATCAATGCCGCCCAGCTTTTCAAGGCCGCCACCGCCGTCCCGGAAATCAGCGCCGCCACCGCGAAAGCCGATTACGCCCCGCTTCTCGCCTGGCTGCGCGAAAACATCCACCGCCACGGCGGCGCGCTCGATCCGACAGCGCTCATGGAACAAGCCACCGGCCGCCCGCCATCCACCGAAGCATATCTCAAGCATCTCAAATCCCGCTATCTCTGATTTTCATCTACCATGTTCATCGTAATTGAAGGAATCGACGGCACCGGTAAATCGACCCAGGCCAAACGGCTCGCGGAGCATTTTACCGCCATGGGCAGGACGGTGACACTCTCCCGCGAACCCACCGACGGCCCGTGGGGCACGTTGCTGCGGAACTCCGCCAACACGGGCCGCCTCTCGCCGGAGGAGGAGTTGGAAACTTTCCTCAAGGATCGCAGGCAGCACATCGCCGAAAAAATCGCACCCGCCCTCCACGCCGGGCATGTGGTGATCCTCGACCGCTACTATTTCTCTACCATGGCCTACCAGGGCTCGCGCGGCTTCGATCCGGTGAAAATCCGCGAGGACAACGAAGCCTTTGCTCCCATCCCCGACCTGCTGCTGATCCTTGATCTCAATGTGGACACCGCCCTTTCACGCATCGGATCGCGGGGCGATACCGCGAATGAATTCGAGCAAAGGGCGAACCTCGAACGCTGCCGCCAGATTTTCCTCTCGCTGAAGGATGAACCCTTCGCCCGATTTATCGATGCGAATCAGAGCGAGGATAAAGTCACGCAAAGCATCCTCGCCGCTCTCTCTTAAAGCGCAGGATTCCTTTTTTTAAACGTCTCCCAACCCATGCCGCGCCAAATCCTCAAGCCCATCATTTGCACGGTCGCGGCGTTGCTCGCATGGACGGTTTTGCCCGGCACGTTCATTGACCGCGGGCTCTTCTCGCTCACCGCGCGCACCTTCGCGGAGCCGCCGTTTTTTATCTCCGAAAAAGGGGGAGCCGCAAGCACCCACACTCTCCACACATTCAAGCAGCAGCCCACATTACCCTCCGAGCCTCTACCGGACATCGTAATCACCGACGATCCCGACCGCGTTTTTCAAGCCTCCCCGCCCTCGCCGGTGGACTTCGCGATCATCTTGAAAAACCTGCGCCGCCTCGGTCGTGATTCCATCGCCATCGGAATGCCGCTCGCATGGTCGGAGACGGATGGTATTTCCCTGATGGCGCTCGATCAGCAGCTCGACGCGCTACGCTCGGTAGTCATGGCCGCACCCCTTTCGCGCGGCCCTATTGCCTCCCCGCTTCCTCCGGCATTTCGCCGCGCCTCGATCGCCGTTTCCGATATCCATGGAAATGCCCGCCATCTTCCTATCGTAAACCGCGTCTCCATCCCGGATGCGATGCTCGGCAATTCCAATTCCCTGGCCGGCTTCACGACGCTAGAATCCGAGCCTGATGGAGAGTTTCCTTACCTGCTCGCGCGATGGGACGACCGCGTGGTTTTCTCTTTCCCACTCCTCGCCGCGCTCGCGGATCACAAGGTGCTTTGCGAGCAGGTCGAGATCCGTTTGGGAAATTACATCTCGCTCGGTAAAGAGGGGCCATACATCCCTATCGATGAATTCGGACGGCTCACTTTCAGGCCGCCTTCATCCACAAACTCCTCTTCCATCCCCGCAGAATCTCTGATCGATGCGTCGGCCGATTTCCTAACAGGGCTCCGGGCAGGCACGCTACTGATCCGCAACGGCATGTCGGCGGCGGACGAAGCCTCGGCGCGATTTTCCGATTCCCTCGTTCCCACCGTTTCCCTGCTCGCTGATCCATCAGGCACCTTCGCATCAAGGGCTTACAACCGCATCCCATGGCCCTCGGAGTTGCTCCTCATCGCCTCTGTCCTTTCCCTGCTGCATGGTCTCGGTAATTTTTCGAAAACGGGCGGGCGACTGGCATTGATGATTCTCGCAGGGGTTATCGTCATCATTCATTTGATTGTCGTCCCCGTCACCGGTACATGGCCACCTACATTTCCCGCCCTTGCTGCGGTGCTCGCCGCTATCCCTCTCACCGCAGCGCGCAAAGCCATTCCCAAGCGTAAGGAAACGGCCAAAACCGATATGATACCTCCCGCCCCCACTGAGGGTTGAAATCATGACCTGAGAAATCCATTCTTTTACTGATCGCCGATTGCTGATCATTTTCCACTCCTTCCCATGAACCCCGCCGAAAAAGCCGACGCTCTCATCGAAGCCCTGCCTTACCTCCAAGCCTTCCGCTCGAAGACTATCCTTATTAAAATGGGTGGTTCCGCCATGGAAGATCCGGAACTCGTCTCCAGCGTGATGCGTGACATCGTTTTCCTAGAGGTTGCCGGCATTAATCCCATCGTTGTCCACGGCGGCGGCAAAGCGATCTCCGCGGCCATGGATAAATCTGGTATCGATGCGAGGTTCATCAACGGCCTCCGCTACACCTGCGATAAGACTATCGATATCGTCTCCCGCGTGCTCTCGAAAGAGATCAACCCCGGACTGGTCCGCATGATGCGCGAGCTCGGCGGCAAGGCCATCGGTATCCCCGGCACCGATATTTTCCTCGGTGAAAAAATGAAGGCAACCGATGCGAACGGCAACGCGGTGGATCTCGGCCGCGTCGGTGAGGTGATCGGCTGCCAGCTCGCGAACATGGACACCGCCCACAAGGCGGGCATCGTCCCGGTCATTTCCCCGCTCGCTTCCGAACTCGCCACCGGCAAAGCGCTCAACATCAACGCCGACCTCGCCGCCGCCGCCCTCGCCAAGGAACTGCGCGTCGCCAAACTCGTCTATCTCTCCGATGTCCCCGGCTTGCTCAGCGACGCGAAGGATCCCTCCACCCTGATCAAATCCATCAACCGCGCCCAGGCCGAAGCTCTGATCGCCGACGGCACGATCTCCGGCGGCATGATCCCGAAAGTCCGCTCCGCCGTGGACGCCCTCAACGCCGGCGTCCGCAAGGTGCACTTCGTCGATGGACGCCTGCCCCACGCCCTGCTGTTAGAAATTTTCACCGATGGCGGAATCGGCACCGAGGTGATCCGTTAGACTAGGTTCCTCACGATCCAGAAAACGATCACCACCACCGCGACCACCGTCGCACCCCAGCGTCCGGGATTTAGCCGGAAGGTCATGGGCTTTCCTCTCACCCATCCCATCACCTCGATGCCTAGCGCAACCATTGCCAGCGGCAGAAGGATCATGCCCACGGGATTGAAGGCGAACGCTTCTGCGACGCGTCCGTGGAGCAGAGCGTAGGTGCCGCGAGTCATGCCACAACCCGGACATTCCAGCCCCGTGAGCTTGCGGAACGCACAGCCGGGCATCCAACCCGCCCCGCCCGTTTCCCGCAAAGCGTAGGCGCCCCCTGCGAGAGCCAATACCCCCAGCGATACCCACAGTGCGCGATCCTTATGCATCGTTTGCTACGGGCTCGATGCGGCGGCACCTACTGCGACGATAACCATAAAAATTAGGTAGATTCCGATGCCTACACCCCATGTGGCGACTCCAGCGATCGCCCATGTCTTCGCGCTTTTCGAGGCAGCGTTCGCACCCACGATATCACCCTGCGCTAGCAGCGAGTCGACCTTGGCAGCGTGAACGATAGAAACCACGCCGAACGGCAGGCAGCACAGCACGGTGACGACAATCGACTGCCAGAGATAGTTCGGAACAGAACCAACGGCATAACCTGCGGGATAAATGGGTGGCTGTTGCATGGGAACCGATCCCATGCCAACCGGCGGAGGATCCGAAAAGCCGCTTGTGGATTGAAAGTCCGGAACTTGTGCTAACGGTTTCCAATCCGACATCCCTTCTTTCCAGATCAGATCTGAGGACAAAACTTCTCCGCCTCGCGCTTTTCCGGAAAGCTGTTCCGTGGAGATCGGTCCCAACTGCATCCCGTTTTTTGAGTAATACCACATGGCGCATGCATTATCGCAATCCTGATCACCCCGTCAAGATCACCCACGCAGGAGTGTGGAGGGTTCTTCAGTAGCGGTATTTATGTAAGGCTCATTCGGGTCGGTTCCAACTCACCATTCTCTTACAAGTAGACCGCAGACTGCCCGGTCTCAAATGTGAACTAGTGGGACTGATTCCAAAGAACGAGGCACTGGGAACGCGGATTTGGAACCCGCATGCCCATGGATAAGCGAAAGTGTTCAGCCTCGAAGGACGGCATCTTTCTCCCATCATGCGCTTGCGAGTCGCAGACTCGCGTTCCCAGTCCTGAAATTGCACATGAAGGAACGGCTCTGTGTTCTCCGTGCCCTCTGGGAAAAAAATTCCCATCGAATCGGATTTTCGTTCCCTAGCTTGATGGCTCTGCAAGAAGTAGTAATTAGCCGGCTTCCTCCACGACCCCTCCGCCGAGCAGCCTGCCGCCATCGTAGAACGCCATGATCTGGCCGGGCACGAGGGCGCGCTGTCCTTTTTCGAAAATCAATCTGACCCTGCCTCCTTCGAGCGCCTCCAGCTTCACCGGCTCGGCCTTGGCGCGGTAGCGGGGCTGCGCCTCGGCCCGTTTCAGCGAAGCGATCTTGTCATTGATTGAGGAGACAGTGCCGACGATGCATTCGCGCGAGTAAAGCCCCTCTGTATCCTCACGATCCCAGCCGATCACCAGTCGGTTCTCCGCCGCGCGTTTCCCAACGACCACATACGCCATGCCTTCCTTGGGGGATGCGACGCCATGGCCTTTCCTCTGGCCAATGGTGTAGAAATGAAGCCCGCGGTGGGTTCCCATCACCCGCCCCTCCGTATCGACGATCTCGCCCGGTTTGTCCGGGAGGTAGTGGGCGAGGAAGTCGCTCATTTTCACCTGCCCGAGGAAGCAGATGCCCTGCGAATCCTTTTTCTCCGCCACCGATAGGCCGAACCTGTGCGCCGTTTCCCGCACCGCCGGCTTGAGCATCTCTCCGGTTGGAAACAAGGCGCGCTCCACCTGATAGGTGGTCATCAGCGATAGGAAATAACTTTGATCTTTATTGGGATCCGCGCCACGTAGGATCGCCGCCTGACCGTTGGAAAGCGTGCGCCGCCTGGCGTAATGGCCCGTGCCCACCGCCTCAAAACCCTGGCCCAACGCGTAGTCGAGAAATACGCCGAATTTCATCTCGCGGTTGCACCAGACATCGGGGTTCGGCGTCAGGCCCTCCTCGTAGCCGTTGACCAGATACTCGACGATTTTTTCCCGGTAGCTTTCG
>CAMCXJ010000082.1 GCA_945883455.1 Prosthecobacter debontii | reverse complement strand
GTTTCTCGAAGATATGGTCGGAATTTCGACCGCGATGGGCAGTGCAATGTCGGGTGGTCTCCACAATGAGATGGCGATCGTGATGGATCTGAAAGGTAGCATGCCTGCTGTTCCCGGAATACCGCAAAAGGTGGTGGATGAAGCGAAAGCGCCCCGCATCACCATGTTGGCTCCTGTCAAGGATCGCGTTAAACTGAAGGAGTCTTGGAACAAGATGAACACGCACACCACTTCACTGTTCGCCAAGATGAGCGAGATGACCGGTGAGAAAATCCCGATGCAGAAGCCGATCAGCTCTGAAAAGGACGATATGACCACCTGGTTCTTCTCCTTCCCCTTCTTCCAAGATGATTTCCTGCCATCAGTCACAGTGAGCGACGACTGGTTCGCAGCCTCGACCTCGAAGACACACGCCACGGATCTCATGACCAAGGCCGCGGCGGGCGGAGAGACTGGCGAGGGCGTTAAGTTCTACGTGAACTTCAACGCGATCACTAGCTACGCGAAGGACATGCTGCAAATGGTCGACAAAAATGCGGCTGAGATCTTCCCCGAGGAAAGCGCCGCCGCCGACTTCAAGGAAGGCAAAGCGCAGATGGAGTCCCTGATCAAAGCCTGTGACGAGTTCGATTCCATGACGTGGACATCCCGCAAGCAAAGCGGTATCGTGCACAGCAGTATCCACATCAAAACCAAATAATCTTGCGCGCGTAGATCCCTCCACTCCTTTCGGAGCTGAGGGATTTTTCGTTAACAGACAAGCCATGGAGATCGAGCCGATAGGATTTCTGCGGACATGCTTCGGGGAGAAATTCGCCGTGCCGCGTCAACCGGGACTTTGCCCATCCGCTTGGGGGACGCTGGAGTTCCTAGCTCCGTATCGCTCGGCGGAGGCTGTGCGCGGACTAGAGGGTTTTTCCCACGTCTGGTTGATCTTCGGGTTTCATCAAACCGAGGGCGAGGGCTGGCACCCAACGGTGAGGCCACCGCGGCTTGGCGGCAACGAAAGGGTGGGAGTGTTCGCTAGCCGATCCACCTTCCGACCGAATGGATTGGGGCTTTCCTTGGTAAAGCTGGACCGCATCGCTTGGGATATGGTGGACGGGATGGATCCGCCAATACTGCATGTTTCCGGCGTCGATCTCGTCGACGGCACGCCCGTCTATGATGTGAAGCCGTATCTCCCGTTCATAGAGGCCTTGCCCGATGCCGGTGGCGGCTATGCCAGCGAGCCGATCACAAGGGTGGAGGTCGTCGTCCAGGAAACCGCGCGGGAAGATTTTGGGAAAATGCCGAAACGTGCGCGCCGAGTCATAATGGAAGCCCTCTCACTCGATCCACGCCCCGCCGCCTCGCCGAAGGATGAGAGCAAAATGTATGGAGCGTTACTTTGTGATAGGAACGTAATATTCCGTCACTCGGAAGGCATTTGCCAGATCATCGGAATCGGCGGTCCCTGATGTAGATTCCCGCTTGCTAGGCGGTTGGGTGTCCGATACTTGGGGCGTGCTGTTGCGGTTTCCGTCGCTGGCATTTTCACCTCAAACACATCATGGCTATCACAAGGGCGTTGCTTTCCGTTTCCGATAAATCAGGTCTGGTCGAGTTCGCACAGGGACTCGCGGAAATGGGAGTCGAGCTCCTCTCCACCGGCGGCACCGCCAAGTCGCTGCGCGACGCGGGTCTGAAAGTGATCGACGTATCCGAATACACCGGCGCGCCCGAGCTTTTCGAAGGCCGCCTCAAGACCCTGCATCCCATGGTGCACGGCGGCCTGCTCCACCGCCGCGACGACCCGCAGCACGTGGCCGACGCGAAAAAGCACGGTATCCCACCCATCGATCTGGTGGTGGTGAACCTCTATCCGTTCGAGGAAACCGTCGCCAAACCGCGCGTCACGCTGGAGGAGGCGATCGAGAACATCGACATCGGAGGCCCCTCGATGCTGCGTAGCGCGGCGAAAAACCACTCGCACGTGACCGTGATCGTTTCCCCATCCGACTACCCGGCTGTGCTCGAGGAAATGCGCCACAACAACGGCGGCACCACCAAGGGTCTACGCGAGCAGCTTGCCGTGAAAGTTTTCCTCCGTACCTCCCAATACGACGGCGCGATCACAAACTTCCTCGGCCAATGCCGCCAAGGCACGGGCTGCTCGTTCTCGCTCAGCCTACCGCTGGAACAGGAGCTTCGCTACGGCGACAACCCACATCAGAAATGTTCACTCTACGGGAATTTTGCCTCCTGTTTTACCCAACTCCAAGGCAAGGAGCTCAGCTACACCAACATCATCGATATCGAAGCCGCCGCCGACCTCATCCTCGATTTCGTCCGCCCCACCGTCGCAATCCTCAAACACACCAACCCCTGCGGCGTCGGCCAGGACGATGAGGATCTCCGCGTCGCATGGCAGAAAGCTTTCGAGACCGACCGGCAAGCTCCCTTCGGTGGCGTGATCGTGATCAACCGCCCTCTCACCCTCGAACTTGCCCGCGTGATTTCCGAAATTTTTACCGATGTGATCATCGCCCTGGACTTCGAATCCGACGCCCGCGCTTTTCTACAGAAGAAAAAGAACCTGCGACTGATGAAAATGAACGACGCCTACCTGAGCGCGAAAAAAGCGCCAGTGATCCGTTCCAGCCCCGGCAGCCTGATGGTCATGGATCGCGACCACACCGCGCTGGGCCTGGATGATCTCGAAAGCAAGGTCGTCACGAAACGCCCACCCACGCAGGAGGAGATCCGCGCGATGCGTTTCGCATGGCGCATCGTGAAGAACGTGAAATCCAACGCCATCGTGTATGCCCTCGCCGATAGGACGCTCGGCATAGGCGCCGGGCAGATGAGCCGGGTGGACTCCTCGCGCATCGCGATCTGGAAAGCCAAGGAAGCCGGCCTCGACCTCAAGGGCAGCGTGGTCGCCTCCGATGCGATGTTCCCTTTCGCCGACGGCCTGCAATCCGCCATCGACGCGGGCGCCACCGCATGCATCCAGCCCGGCGGCTCCATGCGCGATGAGGAAGTCATCGCCGCTGCCGATGCGGCAGGGATGGCCATGGTCTTCACCGGCCACCGCCACTTCAGGCATTGAACGATCTTCGCGTTATCTCGCGGTGATCGTGATTTTTTGTGTCGCGGCGTCCGCACCTTCATCGATCCTCCAGACCAGCGTGAATCCGTTCCAAAGCGGCTTCGACCCTTCGTCCGCTAAGGTAAGCTTCGCCTTGTCGGTGGTCTGGATCTCGAACTCGTGGTTGTCAAAGGCATCCGTCTTAAAATCCAGCCTAGTCATGGCCTCACCGATGGTGGTGGCGGGATTCGTCTCTTCGAGAAACTCGATCTTGCCGCGCTTGCGGGACACGGTGTCGTATCTGAGCACATCTTTCTTCGCACGCGCCTCAAAGGCCTTGATCTCGGATTGTCCGTCGCCGGGTCTCTGCGGATAAGGCTTCACATCAAGACTGATCTCAAAATGAACGGGGTTTGCGAGGGTGCCTTTGTCGATGAGTTTCCCACTCAGAGCCACACCGCCGCGCTCTGGATAAACTGTGACCTCGAAGGCGGCATCACCCGTTGCCTTGCCGCGAAAAATGATGGGTTCATCAGGATCCTCGGTGGCTGGCTGCTCACTCACAAGGCTATCGGAATTGAGCTGTTTCCTCACCGTCTTCCCGTCAGGCAAGGTCTCGATCACCGTGAAATTCACTTGGAACGGAACCTTCGAAAACACCGGCTTGCCGTCGTTATCCAGCGGATCAATCACGCCCTGCCCCTTTGCCGTCACTCCGAAGCGCATTTTCTTCCTGTGCTCGATGCCGATAAAATAGCCGAGCCATGGCTGTTTTTTTAGCCCGGGAAGATCCGCCTGCACAGCAGACGGGGTGATAAATAATCCAGCGGCGATTGCAATACAGGGTAATGTGTTTTTCACGGTTCGATAAATGCCAGTGCTTACGAATTTCGCCAAGGTAAAAGCTGTGACAAGATTTCCTTTGCCGCGCCCCGCCGCCTGCGTTTCGCTACGCGTGACGAAATGACCGCCGAAGAACTCCTCAGCTGAACACTCATGACTTTCCTCGAACGCACCGATATCTGGTTCTCGCCCTACCGTCTGAGGTCGCGCGGATTCCTCAACTCCCTCTCCAACCGCCGCGAGTTCTTCGGTACGCTGATCCGCGTCGGCGAGGGTTACGGCTGCATCCACCCCTGGCCGGAACTGGGCGATCCATCGCTGGAGAAATGCCTCGACGATCTTCGCGGTCAACGCTTGTGGCCGATTGTTAGACGAGCCATGCGCTGCGCGGAGTTCGACAACGCCGCCCGCTCCCGGGAGGAATCCCTCTTCGAAGAGATAGAAGTCCCCCGCAGCCACGCGACCCTTGTGAAAGCCGACGCCAAGAATCTTACCGCCGCTGTCGAGGCCGGCTTCGATACCGTGAAAATAAAAGTCGGTCGCGATCTAACAGCCGAGACGGAATTCTTGGAAATCATGCTCGCCACCCACCCACAGCTCCGCTGGCGGCTCGACTTCAATGAAGCGCTCGACCCCGCCACAGCCGATGCTTTTCTAACAGGTCTTTCCCCGCAAGCGCGCATGGCAATCGACTTCATAGAGGACATCTGCCCTTTTTCGGAAACCATATGGGAAGCGCTGTGGAGAAAACACCGCATCCGCCTCGCCGTGGATCACGAGTCTACCCCACACCGCAAAGCAGCACAGGTCATGGTCATCAAGCCCGCCGTGGATGAGCCTTTCCCACTAGCCGAAGCCGCGGGGATGAACGGCCAAGCGGTTGTTTACACCAGCTACATGGAGCACCCCGTCGGCCAAACCTTTGCCGCTTGGGAGGCCGCGCGGATGGGCTTGATTTTCCCGGGGCTCACCAGCACCTGCGGGTTACAGACACATCACCTTTTTGAAAAAGACGCCTTCACCGAATCCCTCGGCGCGTGGCAACCGGACTTCACCGTCCCCGAAGGCACAGGCCTCGGTTTCGACGACGCCCTCGCCGCACTAACTTGGGAAAAACTTTAAATTCTAACCTTAAACTTCAAATTGGAGAAAGGAAGCACAGTGCAGATCGAGACTATCCTTAGCGCGGAGTTCTGGCAGGATGGCGGAGCAGTCTCTTTCCAAACATCCGGCAGCACTGGCGCAGCGAAACAAATCGTCCTGACGAAGGAAGCTCTGCTCCTCTCTGCGCGGGCGGTGAACGAATGGCTGCGCGTCGATGCCGCAGCCACCTGGGGACTCGCGCTGCCGCTGAACCACGTCGGCGGCTTCGGCGTCGCCGCGCGGGCCTACGCGGCGGCTTGCAGGCTTGCTGTCTTCGCAGAGAAATGGAATGCCGTCCATTTTTCGAAATGGATCGAGAGCGAAAGTGTCACCCATGTATCCCTTGTCCCCACCCAGATCCACGACCTCCTCGCCGCCGGTCTCCACCCCCCACGTTCCCTGGTAGCCGTCGTAGTTGGCGGCGGCAAACTTTCCGACGAATCCGGCCAAGCCGCGCGCGACAACGGCTGGCCCGTGCTCGCCAGCTACGGCATGACCGAAGCCGCCTCACAGATCGCCACCCAAAACATCGAACTACTAGGATTACCGTATGACGACTCTCCGCTTGAGCTCTTGCCGATCTGGGAAGCCGAGGAGTCACCCGGGGGCTTGCTCCGCATCAAAGGCGAAGCCCTATTCGCTGGTATGATCGAGCAGGGCGTCTTCCGCCCTAGGGAAGGGGAATGGTTCACCACGCAAGATCGAGTCGAAGTTTCCGCCCACACCCTCTCCCCCCGGGGTCGCATCGATTCGCTGGTAAAAGTCATGGGCGAACTCGTCGATTTGGAAGCCATCGAAAAGCGCTTTCTAGAACTCGCAAGAGGCAATATCCGAGAAGGCTGCTTTGCCGTCATCGCCATCCCCGATCCTCGCCGCGAGAACGCACTCGTTGCTGTATTTGAAAACTCCAGCCCTGCTAACGAAGTTGCCTACGCCCACTATCAATGCCAAGCTCCCGGTCCCGAACGCTTCATTTACTCGATCTCTACGCCATCCTTCCCTCGCACTGACTTAGGGAAACTGTGCCGCACCGAGCTAAGGCTCATCTGTTTGAACCATGGGACTGACTAGACCGTTTGCCAAATGGTCTAAGACCTGAAATTGGCGCTTATCTTCCTTTGAGCATGCACAAAAAATCGCCCGGAGTTCCCTCCGGGCGTTTTGTAAATGATTTGGGCTACCGAAGAACACCGCCGCAGGGATCAGCGAGAATAGAGCTCGACGATGAGCTGCTCGTTGACGAGTGGGTCGATCTCGGAGCGCTCCGGGATGCGCGAGACAGTGGCCTCCATTTTTTCGCGATCGACATCGATCCAGTCTACCGCAGGAACCGCCTGGGTGAGATCGAGCATGCGGAGGACGAGCTGTTGGGAGGATGGTTTTGCGCCAACCTTGATATGGTCGCCAGGCTTCACTTGGTAGCTGGCGATATCGACACAACGGCCGTTCACGAGCACGTGTCCGTGGTTGACCATCTGGCGGGCAGCTTGGCGGGAGTTACCAAAACCTGCGCGATAGCAGACGTTGTCGAGACGGCACTCAAGGAGTTGGAGAAGGATGATACCCGTGATGCCGCGGCGGCGGGCGGCTTCCTCATAATATCCGCGGAATTGCTTTTCGAGGACGCCGTATTGGAAACGGAGCTTCTGTTTCTCACCGAGAGCGACGGAGTATTCCGACTTCTTCTTGCGACCGGCGCGGACGCCATGCTGGCCTGGTGGGAAATTGCGGCGTTCCAAAGACTTGGAGGGGCCGAAAAGCGCGACGCCGAAGCGGCGGGAAAGTTTGGTGCGGGGACCTGTGTAGCGTGCCATGATGTAGGAAAGTTAGGTGTTTAAAGTGTTGGATTAAACGCGGCGCGCTTTCTTCGGGCGGCAGCCGTTGTGTGGGATCGGCGTGACATCGCGGATCGAGAGGATTTCGAGTCCGAGACCTTGCACGGCGCGGACGGCGGACTCACGGCCGGAGCCGGGACCTTTCACGCGAACATCGACCTCCTTGAGCCCGTGTCCCATCGCTTGGCGGCACGCGTCTTGGGAAACCACCTGCGCGGCGTAGGCCGTGCTCTTGCGGGAACCTTTGAAGCCCATCTTGCCGGCGCTCGACCAGCCGATGGAATTTCCCAGAGCATCAGTCACGCTGACCAAGGTGTTGTTGAAAGTGGCGGTCACGTGGACGATGCCACGGGAAACGTTCTTGGATCCCTTTGCCTTGTGGATCTTAATTTCCTCTTCACCTCCGCCGATTTCGGCGAAGATATCTTTCCTCTGCTCCTTTTTCGGCGAGCCGTCGGGATTGAGGGCAGGCGCAGCAGGTGCCTCAGCGGCAGGTGCGACCTTTTTGGATTTATCCGTTTTTGGGGATGCTTGCTCCGGTTTTGCCGCAGGGGCAGGTGCCGGGGTTATGGGTTTAGCCTCGGCAGCGGGAACCGCTACTTCTTCAGCTTCTGTGTTGTTTGTTTCTTCGGACATATTTCGGGAACAGTTCGGTTACCTTGCGGCAGCCGGGGAAAAATTACTTCTTAACACCGACGGTCTTCTTCTTGCCCTTGCGGGTGCGGGCATTGGTGCGCGTGCGTTGGCCACGGCATGGCAGGCTACGCTTGTGACGGATCCCGCGGTAGCAGTTGATCGATGTAAGGCGCTTGAGCTGAACTTGGCGTTCACGGCGGAGGTCACCCTCCACCATGATCTGCTCGGCTTGGATCACCTGCGCAATCTTTACCAACTGGTCTTCGCTGAGCTGTCCGGTGCGGATGTCCGGGTCGATGCCGGAATGTTCTAGGATTCGGCTCGCAAGGGAGCGGCCGATGCCGAACATGTAAGTGAGGGAAGCTTCGATGCGCTTCTCGTTGGGGATTTCGATGCCTAGGATACGTGCCATGGTTTGCTAAAGTTCTCGTGAAAAAACGGGGCACCGATCCATGTCGGAAGCCCCGCGGGGCGGGTGATTTACCAGAAGAACACACTCTGGCAAGCCGGAAATGGAAAAAACAACGCGCCCACCCGCCTTTTTTTCAAAAACCCTCAGATCGCGCCCCTACTTTCACATTATCCCCGGATCACGTCTCGACAAACCCACGGTTCCCCGTAGTTTCTGCAAAAATATTATCGCATACATGGACACACCCGCACCAGCCCTCGAAGAGATCGCAGCCGAAATCCCCGCCATCCCCGCCGAATTGCTTGAGCGAAATTTCACGGAAAGTTCTCCTTACCAGCTACCTCCAGACGATGTCGCGGCTATTGATGAACTGGGGAAAACTTATCTAGCATTGCGCGCCGAGCTGGCGAAAACCATCATCGGTCAGGACGAAGTCATCGAGAAACTTGCGATCTGCCTTTTCGCTCGCGGCCACGCCTTGCTGATGGGTGTGCCCGGCCTTGCGAAAACCCTGCTTGTATCCTCCGTCGCGCAGACCTTCGACCTTTCTTTCAACCGCATCCAGTTCACCCCGGATCTCATGCCCGCCGACATCACCGGCACCGACATCATCCAGGAAACCACCGGCGGCAAGCGCGAGTTCGAGTTCGTGCAAGGCCCCGTATTCGCCAACCTGCTGCTTGCCGACGAAATCAACCGCGCCCCCGCCAAAACCCAATCCGCCATGCTTGAGGCGATGCAGGAAAACAAGGTCACCGTGCTCGGCAAAACCTACACCCTCAAGCCACCGTTCTTCGTGCTCGCCACCCAAAACCCCATCGAGCAGGAAGGCACTTACCCGCTTCCCGAGGCGCAGCTCGACCGCTTCATGTTCCTCATCGAGGTCGATTACCCATCCGCTGAGGAGGAAAAACGCATCGCCCGCGAAACCACCGGAACCGCGAAGCAGGCGCTTTCAAAACTCATCGACGGCGAAAAGATTATCGCCTTCCAGCAACTCGTGCGCCGCGTGCCGGTTCCTGATCACCTTTACGATTACGCGGTAAAAATCGTCCGCAAGACCCGCCCTGGCCAACCCGAATCACCGCAATGGATCAAAGACACCGTCGGCTGGGGAGCTGGCCCGCGCGCCGTCCAATACCTCATCCTCGGTGCGAAAGCCCGCGCCGCCCTCCGCGGAAATTACATGGCCTCCCTCGAAGACCTCGAAGCCGTCGCCCCCGCCGTCCTCAACCACCGCGTCATCACCAACTTCGCCGCCGAATCCCAGGGCATGACCTCGAAGAAGATCATCATGAAACTGATCGGGGAAATGGCTGACGCGTGAAAATAGCTAAATCCGGAAGATGAAAAATCTACGAAAAGCCCTACTCGGAGTCACCATGATTTTCATGGGAACACTCGGAAGCCTGAACGCTGCCCAAGCTCCCGAGGCT
>CAMCXJ010000081.1 GCA_945883455.1 Prosthecobacter debontii | reverse complement strand
CTCAGCGACTCGACTGCACCCATGGGGAATTTTTTCTCCGGCGCACGTCTGGATGATTTGGGTAGGATCGAGGTCTTGCGCGGCGCCCACGCGGCAATCCATGGCGGCGAAGCCATCGGCGGCGTGATCTGGCTGGAAACGGCACGCGGCGAGAGTGATCCCAAGACGCGGCTTCGGATCGAGGGCGGCTCGTTTGATTCACTCAACAGCTATCTGTCGCATTCAGGAAAGGAAGGCCCCTTCTTGTGGTTTCTCGGCGGCGGCTATGACGGCACACACAACGACGTGGAAAGTCAGAACTTCGACCAAGCCCGCGCTGCGCTGCGCATGGAATGGGCACAATCGGAAAACCTCACGCTCGGCATAACTTATCGTGCGGTGGACTCACGTTTTGGTCCTTTCGAGTATTACGGGCCAAACACCGACCACATCGATAGCGGACTAGCCACGATCTATGCGAACGCTCAACTGGCACCCGGCTGGCTAGCACGTTTCACATTCGGAAATTACCGGGAAAGCTACGACAACGACTCGGCCTTCGGAAATTTCGGAACAGATCTCGAACGCACTGTGCTTTCCACAGATCAATCCTATGAAATCAATCGCTGCCACCGCCTCCTCGGCGGAGCGTTTCTTGAGCAATCGGATTTCTCCAATACCATCGGCTCCGATTCAGACGAGATACGCTACGGTATCCATTTCGGCTGGGAGTGGACGCCAGTGGAAAGCGTGGTCACCGACGCGGTTGTCCGCTGGGAGGATTATGCGGATTACGACGAACAAGTGACGTGGCGCATCGGTGCTTCGTGGCAGGCATTGGAGAAAACCCGTCTCCGTGCCGGGCTGGGAAAAGCTTTCCGCACGCCTACTTTCCTAGATCTTTACGGCACCAGCTTCGGAGCGGGTAATCCGAACCTGAACGCCGAGGAAAGCATCGGCTGGGATTTCGGAGTTGAGCAACGTGTCGGCGAAAACCACATGGTCTCCGCGACATGGTTTGAGAACTCCATCGCGAACCGCATCCGCTCCTCACCTACCCCGCCGGTGAACCTCCCTAGCGACACACCGACACGCGGTCTGGAGTTTGCATTGAACGGAGCGCTTGGTGAACATCTAGCCTACCGACTCGCATGGACATGGCTCGGTGCGTCGCTTGATGACCAGCCAGAAAATACCGCCACCTCATCCATCGACTGGCGGCCATCGGAAAAGCTGCTGTTAGGCATCGGCGCGAGCTACGTGGACGAGCGCTCCTACGGCGGAAATCCGCTCGACGATTACCTGCTACTACGTCTTTACGGCAGTTACGAGATCAGGGAAAACGTTACACTCCACGCTCGCATCGAGAATCTCGCAGACGCAAGCTACGAACTTTCCAACTTTTACGGCCTCCGCATCCCGGGAGCTGGACTTGGATTCTTTGCGGGCGTGACTGTAGAATTCTAATTTAAGCCATTTCTTCGGGACCGCCCTCGTTGGCGGTTTCGTCGAAATCCATTTCGCGGACACGCTTCTTGTCGCGCATCGCCTCGACCTTTTTGCGAAGCGACTCGCGCAGCTCAAGGGAATCGCGAATCGCGGGGATGTCGATCTGCGGCATCGAGCGGTCGGAAGTGTCGAGGTGAATCGTGCCGAGCCCGGTCATGCGCATCCACCATTTCCGCACCACGAGAATGTCTTTCACGCGGTAGAGCTCAACCTCGTCGATCTCCTGGTTGATGACACCCTTGGAAATGCGTAAGCGCTCGTTCGTCAGTTCGAAGGTCTGGGTGCGAACCACGAGGTAGCGCCAAGCGATCCAGCCCAGCGGGAAAATCAGCGCGATGAAAGCGGGTGCGAATAACACTCCGACAATAACGATACCCACCACAACCAGCAGCGCCGCCGCGAAGTGCCCGATGTTGAGCCACTGCGAAGGGCTGCCTTTCCAGAATGTCGTCTCCGTGCTGCTTTCCATGCGCCTAGTCCTAGCAGGAAAACGGCGGGAGGGAATAGGAAATCAAGGAGCAACCGAATAACGCAGGTAAAGCCGCGCGAGCAGCATCCATGGGGAGCGCACGCGCCACCGCGTGCTGTTTGCGGCGCCCTCGCCGGAAACCGGCCGGAACCTGCGGGATAGCACGACCCAAGATCCCAAGGCGATGACGAACTTTGATTCCGGCCGCCGGGCAGCGAGGGCGCAGCCCGGAACA
Source organism: Prosthecobacter debontii (assembly GCA_945883455.1). GTDB lineage: Bacteria > Verrucomicrobiota > Verrucomicrobiia > Verrucomicrobiales > Akkermansiaceae > Luteolibacter. The sequence goes on along the minus strand of CAMCXJ010000081.1, from coordinate 7,253 downwards.
CGCGAGGGCGCGTATGCTCCCCGTCGGCTGCGCCGACGCACTGACTACCACTATAAAGTTGAACCCATGTAGTAGAGGGAGATTCGCGGGGGTAATCATGGCTTTCGCGTGCGAATTAGGGAAATCGCCGCTTGCAGCCCTTCCACCATAAGGGCGAGGCTTGCGGGACATGGAAAAACTTTTCGAGGAACTCGATTTCCGCACCACGCCGATCGGCGATCTCATCCTCCAGCGCCGCAAGTATCTCCAACTCGATGGCGAGGTGGTCTATGAGGTGAAACTCGGCGACGCCTTTCTCATGTCGAGCATGTTCCATGAGGTCGAGGAGGCGCTGTCGCGGCTCGGGCTCGGGGCGCTGGATGGGGATGGCTGGGATGTGGTCGTCGGCGGGCTGGGTCTTGGATACACGGCGGTGGCGGCGCTGGCTTTTCCGGAGGTGAGGTCGCTGCTCGTCGTAGATGCATTGGAGGGCGTGATCGATTGGCACGAGCGGGAGATGGTGCCTCTGGGGAAAACGATGAACGATGATCCGCGCTGCCGGTATGTGCTCGGTGACTTTTTCGCGCTCGCGACGGAACCGGGGAAAAATTTCGATCCCGATGCGCCCAACCGGAAATTCCATGCCGTGCTGTTAGACATCGACCACTCGCCGCGCAACCTCCTCGCCCCGCGCAACGCCGCTTTCTACACGCAGGACGGTCTGCGGAAACTCGCCTCGCGGCTGCATCCGGAAGGTGTGTTCGCGCTCTGGTCGGATGACGCGCCGGACGAAGATTTTATGTCGGATCTACGCTCTGTTTACCGGGATGTGAGGTCCGTGGTCGTGCCGTTTCCTAATCCGCTTCTAGCCACGATTTCGGAAAGCACGGTTTACGTCGCGCATCTGTGATTTGCCGTAGACCTTGGCCTGCTGCGAGCCGTTACCGCTCAGTGTTCCGCCGTTGACAACCCAGCCTTCGCCAAGGCCGCGGCGGTCAAACAGGCTTCCGACAGTGAACGGTCTGGCGCTTGGTCTTTCTGAAACCGATTGCGCAACAAACCGTAGTTTCAATGAATCAAATCCTCCAAAAAAATCATACCCCCGCCGGATTCCCGTAATTTTTCTCCGAACTCGAATCCGCGCTTGCCGCCGGGCGGGCGGGTCTGTTGACTTTCGCATGGCAGAGATTTCATTGGGATTGTCTTTTGACGATGTGCTTTTAATTCCGGCATTGAGTGCGGTTCTGCCTGGCGAGGCCGATCTTTCCACCGAAATCGCACCTGGCATTCCGCTCGGTTTGCCGGTGGTTTCCGCCGCGATGGACACGGTTTCCGAGCACGATCTCGCGATCGCGCTGGCGCGTGAAGGCGGCATGGGTGTGATCCACCGCGCCTGCCCAATCGAGGAACAAGCGGCGATGGTTTCCAAAGTGAAACGCTCCGAGAGCGCAGTGATCATCAAGCCGCTGACCGTGAAAAAAACCGACACCGTGGAGCGGGTGCTCGCGATTATGGAAGAAAACGGTTTCTCCGGTTTCCCCGTCGTCGATGGCCAGGGTCGCCTCGAGGGCATGGTTACTGGCCGCGATGTCCGCTACCTCGACCGCCCCAACGCCTTGGTTTCCGAGGTCATGACCCCGCGCGAAAAAGTCATTACCGCCCCGCCGACGACCGGCCTTGAGGAGGCGCGGCGCATCCTTTACCAGAACCGCATCGAGAAACTGCCGCTGGTGGATTCGGATGGCCATCTCGTCGGGCTGATCACCGGATCGGATATCGAGAAGCGCATCCGCTTCACCAGCTCGGCGAAGGACGCGAACGGCCAGCTCCGCTGTGGCGCGGCGGTCGGGGTCGGCCCGGATGTGGAGGAGAGGGCGCTAGCACTTATCGAGGCAGGTGCGGACGCTCTTTTCATCGATGCGGCGACGGGCCACACGCGCCACGTCATGAACGTGATCACCATGCTACGCAGTCTCAGCGACAGGCCGGTGGTGGCCGGAAACGTGGTGACGGAGCAGGGCGCAAGGGATCTCGTCGCCGCCGGTGCCAGCGCGCTGAAAGTGGGTGTCGGCCCCGGATCGATTTGCACCACGCGGGTGATTGCCGGTGTGGGTATGCCGCAGTTCACCGCGATCCAGAATGTCGCCGGTTATTGCCGTGAGCGCGGCGTGAAAGTCATCGCCGACGGCGGTATCCGTTACTCAGGTGATGTGGTGAAAGCCATCGCAGCGGGTGCGGATCTGGTGATGCTCGGCTCGATCCTCGCGGGCACGCGTGAAAGCCCCGGTCAGAGCGTTTACTACCAAGGACGCCGTTTCAAAACCTACCGCGGTATGGGTTCGCTCGGCGCAATGCGCAAAGGCGCGAGCGACCGCTACGCCCAGAACAGTTCCGGCAAGCTCGTTGCCGAAGGTGTGGAAGGCCGCGTGCCCTACAAAGGGCCGCTTTCCGATGTCGTCTTTCAGCTCATGGGTGGCCTGAAATCCGGGATGGGCTACGTCGGTGCCTCCACCCTCGCCGAGCTCCGCGAGAAAGCCGTCTTCACCCGCATCACCGCCGGCGGCCTCCGCGAAAGCCACGTCCACGACATCGTGATGACGGAGGAACCCACGAACTACCAACCGCTAGGTTAAAGCATAAAGCTCTAAGCACGAAATCCGAAAGGGAAGAGGCGAAAGTGCGGAGCGCAGCGTTTAGGATTTAAAATTTAGAATTTAGGATTTCACCACATGCACGATTACAACCACGTAGCAGTCATCGACTTCGGCTCGCAATACACGCAGCTTATTGTGCGGCGTGTGCGGGAATTGGGATTTTTCGCCATGCTTTATGCGCTGGAAGATTTCCCGAACATCGGTAAGCCCGGCGCGATCATCCTTTCCGGCGGGCCGAAGAGTACAAGCGAGGAGGACGCGCCGGATCTCGATTTCGAGGCGTTGAAATCCTTCGGCGTGCCGGTACTGGGCGTTTGCTACGGCATGCAGCTCCTGAACCTGAAATTCGGCGGCACGGTGGAGAAGAGCAACCGCCGCGAATACGGCCCGGCGGATCTTTTCCCGGTGGATGATTGTAGGCTTTACGAGGGGGTCTCTGCGGTTTCGCAGGTGTGGATGAGCCATTCCGATACGGTGAAAATCATTCCCGACGGGGCGCGGGTGATCGCGAGCAACCAGCACGGCACCCCGGTTTCGCTGCAATGGGACGAGCTGTTTTACGGGATCCAGTTCCACCCGGAGGTGACGCACAGCCACGAGGGGCTGAACATCCTGAAAAATTTCCTCTCCCATGCGGAGGGGCTTGCCCCGTTTAAGATCGATGATTTCAAGCGCGAGATGATCGACGACATCCGCACCACGGTGGGCGACAGGCAGGTGGTCTGCGGCGTGTCCGGCGGGGTGGATAGCACGGTGCTTGCCGTGCTTCTGAAAGAGGCGGGCGTGAAAGTCCGCGCGATCTTTGTGGACAACGGCCTGCTACGGAAGGGCGAGGCGGAAGTCGTGCAAGCGAACTTCAAACGGATGGGCGTAACGATCGAGACGGTGGATGCCTCGGAGCGTTTCCTCAACGCGCTGGCCGGTGAGGCAGATCCCGAGAAGAAGCGGAAAATCATCGGCAACATGTTCATCGAGGTCTTTTGGGACACGGTAGGGGATGCGGAAATGCTGGCACAGGGAACCCTTTACCCCGATGTGATCGAGAGCGCATCGAACGCGAAATCCAAAGCGTCCGTGATCAAGACGCACCATAACCGAGTCGCGAAAATTCTGGAACTCCAAGCAGAAGGCAAGGTGCTTGAACCGCTCGCGGAGCTTTTCAAGGACGAGGTGCGCGCGCTGGGCCGCTCGCTGGGCATCGAACAGGATATCCTGCAGCGCCATCCGTTTCCCGGTCCCGGCCTGTCCGTGCGCTGCCCCGGAATCGTGGACAAGGAACGGCTCGACATCATCCGCGAGTGCGACGCGATCTTCATCGGCAAGCTCAAGGAACACGGCTGGTATGACAAGGTCTGGCAGGCTTACGCCGGTCTCATCCCAGTGAAAACCGTGGGCGTCAAAGGCGACGAGCGCAGCTACGAATGGGCGACAAACCTGCGCGCGGTTATTTCCGAAGATGCCATGACCGCCGATTGGGTTGAGCTACCCTACATCATTCTCCGCGAGACCAGTCATCAAATCCTCAATGAGGTGAAAGGTATCAACCGCGTGCTCTACGATGTTTCCACCAAACCGCCCGCGAGCATCGAGTGGGAATAAATGAGGATGGCCGATCCTCCGCACTGCTTGATGTTCAGCGGATTTCTACCGGCGCGCCCGCGGCAAGGGCTGCTCCAGGCAATGTTATATATCAGTAAGATCTCCGGATTTCTTACCTTGCGGAGCGTATTGGGGAACCTCTAGTTGACACCGAATTCCCCAAAGACGGGTACGACATGGTCCCGCCTTACAGACTGAGGCTTGCTCTTGTCACTATGCCCAGGAACCACACTTTCTCAAAGGAAGTGTCCTTATCTGTACGTAGCCCTGACCGGTTCCCAAATTTTATTTCGTATCATTGCAAGGTGCCCAAGTCCGTGCCGGTGCGACTTGTTTTAAGCGAATTACTTTATGACACGCTCAGCGAAACCACGCACAAGCGGAAAGATTTGTTCAGCCCCGATTTGGAAAAGGTCGTTGTGCCGTGCCGCGGGTATCGGATGCAAATTCTTGTCCGCCGAAGCGCAGGCATCCACCAGTTCGCGCCCGTGGCTGAAGGGGATCACTTCGTCGTCCTCGCCGTGGATCACGAGCAAGGGTCGATCAAAGGAGCGGATGCGTTCCAGGTTCGGGAAGCGGTCGCAGGGAAAGAGCGGGAAGGGGAGATCGAAGGCGGTGGTGAACGCGGATTTGAACGGCGAGATGAGGATGAGCCCCGCCGGTTCGTTCAGTGAGGCCAGCCAGACGGACGGCCCGCCGCCGACGGAACGTCCGGTGATGATGATGGAGGCCGGCGGAATCCCGGATCCGGTGAGATGTTTCCAAGCAGCCATGATCGCCCGCTGCGTTGACTCCTCGCTGGGCGTTCCTGTGGAAAGGCCGTAACCGGGATAATCGTATGCGAATACGCCCAGCCCGCCCGCATGGAACTCATCATAGAGAGGCTGTGAATCCGCCAGATCCTCCGCGTTGCCGTGGGAATAGAGAAGTGTCGGTTTTCCCGCCGCTGCGGTCATGTGGATGTAGGCGATGGATTCGCCCTCGGTGGATTTCAAATATCGCAAACCCGGATAATCGGCTGCATACGAAGCGGGAGGTGGGATGAATATCACCCGATCCGCGAAAAACACGGCGATGATGCCGAGAAGGAGATAGATGCAAGCGAGCGAGATGAACGGACGTTTCCAGCTCCACTTTCCGATGAGTATTTTTTTCCAGTTCATGTTGATGATTCAAGGCCAAGGGTGACGCGGGTATCTTCCGGCGAGTTCCTTTTTCATCTGTGGGTAGCCGTTCGCCCAGAAATTCGGGATGTCCTTGGTCATTTGCCAGGGGCGTTGGTTGGGCGCGAGGATGTGGACGAGCAGCGGCACCCTTCCGCCCGCGATGGTCGGCGTCGTGCTCGTGCCGACTAGCTGGACGAGCTTCGCGGAGAAAAACGGGTCGTGTTCCGGATCGTAGGTGACCTTCGGTGTATGGCCGGAGGCGAGGCGGATGCGTTCCGGGCAATGGGTATCTAACAGGTGCCGCTGGTTGGAGGATAGCCAATCGTTGAGGACCGGCCACACGGCGGCTTCCTTGATTTCCTTGTAGCTCACCGTGCCGTGGCAGATCTGGGAAACGGCGGCGATGCGGTCTTCCTCCGTCCATGTCGGCAAGCCCAGCTCCGGCATCCATTTCGAAATGCACGACAGACGGTGGGTGAATTGCTCGACCTGCGCGTCCCAGTTTTTCAGAACAAGCTCGCCGGAAAGGACGCGCTTGGCGAGCATCTCCGCGGCTGCGTCGAGAGGGACGTTCTGATCCGTCTCTTTTGAATCGAGAACTAGGTCGCGAAATTTCCGTTGTTGCAGCCGTACCACCCTTCTACGGGATTCATCGTAGCTCGCGCCGTCGGTGGACTCGATCTCGTCGGGGAACACCTGCGCGATCCACGGCAGTTCGATGGCGGTGGCGAGGCGGAGGTGGGTGATGGTTTCGCGAGCCTCGACCTCGGTGATCTCGCAGGCGACGAAGGCATCCGCTTTTCTCACGCAAGATTGGTCGTCGAGTTTGCCACGGCGGTTGCCGACGAGGCGGCAGGCGAGGTTGCCCTGGCTTAGGCGGATGGCGAGCTGATCGGAGAAAGCGGCGAGGATGGATTTTGCGACGGCCTCGCGGTGGGTGTGGAAATCGATCTTGCGGTCGAGCTCGCGGGGGAAAAGTTTCAGCAGGCGAGAAAGGATTTGCTCGGTGTCTTTTACTCCACGGGTGTTGATGCCGGTGCTTTGCTGCCGCTTGGAAGGACGGCTCTCCATAGCGGATTCGAAGGCGCGGTATTCGCCGGCGAAGTCGGAGGGATCGTCGGGGAAAATGAAATCCTTGCGGGAGTTTCCGGCGTTGCCTTTCGGGAAAATGCCCTCGCCCTGGACGACAGCGGCGATGAAGGCGGTTTCCGGCAGGCAGCCGTTGTGAACCCCGGCGATGAGTAGGCGGGAGAAACGCGGCTCCAGCGGCAGCGCGGCCATCTCGCGGCCGGTGTCTGTTAGATTGCCGGCGGCGTCGAGCGCGTGGAGATCACGGAGGAGATGCTCGGCTTTTTCCAAGGCGGCATCGGTGGGCGCATCGAGCCAGCGGAAACGGCGCGGATCGGATACACCCGCCGCCTTGAGCAGGAGGATGGCCTCGGAGAGATCGATGCGGTGCACCTCCGGCGTCTCGAATTCCTCGCGGCGGGCGTGATCCGCCTGGCTCCACAGCCGCAGGCAACGACCTGGCGCGGTGCGTCCGGCGCGACCCGCCCGCTGGTCGGCGGCGGCGCGGGAGATTTTCCGGATGAGCAGGGTGTTGATGCCGCGGCGGGGATCGAAGGCGGAGGCGCGGGCGAGCCCGGTATCGATCACGGTGCGGATGCCGGGGATGGTGAGCGAGGTTTCGGCGACGTTGGTAGAGACGATGATCCTCGGTTTTTCCGAAGGGCTGATCGCGCGTTCCTGATCGGCGGGAGGGAGGGCGGAGTAGAGTGGGAAAATGTCGTGGCCGCGGCAGGCGGCGGAGTTTTCTAACAGCTCAATCGTGCGGCGGATCTCGTGGGTGCCGGGG
>CAMCXJ010000080.1 GCA_945883455.1 Prosthecobacter debontii | reverse complement strand
GCGCGTTGCGCGAGGCCTGCGAAAAGGACGCCCGAGTCAAAGGCATACCCAGCACCAAGGAAGCCCTGTGAAAATCGGGTTGGTCGACTACGGCGGTGGGAATCTTCGCAGCGTCCACAACGCGATCCATGCGCTCGGCCACGAGCCTATGGTAATCTCCAATCCCGGCGAACTCGGCGGAGCCACCCACCTTATCCTCCCCGGCCAAGGCGAGTTTGCCGATGTGATGGCGCGCCTCGCTCAACGCGATCTCGTAGAGCCGCTGCGCGAATGGATCACCGCCGGGCGTCCTTACTTCGGCATCTGCGTCGGATACCAGATTTTGTTCAGCGGCAGCGACGAAGCACCCGGCGTGGCCGGACTCGGCATCGTAAAAGGCCGCTGCGTCCGCTTCACGGAAATGCCCGGTCGCAAGATCCCTCAAATGGGCTGGAACGGCGCGAAGCCCTCAAACCCAGACTCCCCTTTCTGGAAGGGACTCGGGGCGGAGCCGTATTTCTATTTCGTCCACTCCTATTATCCGGTGCCGGAGGACGATTCCTGGGTGGTCTCCGAAACCGACTACGACGGCGAGAAATTCGCGGCCACCGTGGAGAAAGGCCAGGTTCTCGCCTGCCAGTTCCACCCGGAGAAAAGCCAGGATGCCGGACTGGCTCTTATCGCGAATTTCCTGGGGCGCTGAGAGATACAAGCACTTGCCTATGGATAAAACGGAAGCAGAGAACGGTCACTAGCGAGCGTCGTCTACGTAAAGTCGGGTAAAGCCGAAAACCAATATCCTACTTCGGATTTCGGGGTAAATGGTTGGCGATTTTTCAATGATTTCATCTAGGAAGTAATCGCATCATGGTTCACTCGATCGGATCAGACCCGGTAGACTCCGGCGTTCCTGAGGCCGGCATCCTTGACAGGTGGCGGGCTGCACAGCCTGTCCACCATTCCCTCCCATGCCTGAAGGCCGATGAGAATTTGTACCTCGATTCGTAGGAAATAAATAGGGACGTTGATCTCTGTGGGCCTTGGGAATCGAACGGCGTCCTTTTCCGTAGTGACGATGAGATCCATGTCGCGCTCCACGCAGCGCTGCATGAATGTTTCGACGTCACGCCGACTGAACCGGTGGTGATCGGAGAAATGACGATTGATTTCGACCTTCGCACCAAGCGCCGTGAGGGATCGCTCAAAGCTTTCCGGTACGGCGATGGCGCTGATCGCGCCAACCCATTTTCCCTCCAGAAAAGACAGCTGCTCCCTCTCGTGGGTATACAAATTTTCGAGATACACCGGACTGTGCGCGCACTCGATGATTTCCGCCACCGCATTGTGTTTTCTGATGCGGGCAATGAGTTCCGTATTCGGGCTGCCGTCGCACTTCGTGATGAGGATGTACGACGCCCGACGTAGGTTGCAGGGTGGCTCTCGCAGCGTGCCGCGTGGCAGCAGTGCTCCCGTTCCGAAGGGGGAGCGAGAATCGATCAGTGTGATGTCGAGCGAATGGGCTAGATCGAGGTATTGCATGCCGTCGTCGAGAAGCAGGGTCTCCGCCTTTAGCTCGGAAACGGCGAAGCGGCCGCCTTTGACGCGATCCTTGTCCACGATTACGGCGACGCCTTCGAGGTTCTTGGCTAGCATGAACGGCTCGTCGCCCGCGAATTTTGAATCGAGCAATATGGCGGTACCGGTGGAAACCACGCGCGGCATCTGCTCGGCCGGAACGGGCTTACCGTCCGCGCTCGTCCAGTTCTGAGCGCGGTCTAGCTTCCTGCTTTTGTAGCCTCGGGAAAGGATTACGACCTTGCGCCCGCGGTCGCGCAGGGATTTCGCAAGCAGCTCTACGACGGGTGTTTTTCCCGTGCCCCCCACAGTCAGGTTTCCAATGGCGACCACCTGCGCCCCGAGGTATTCCTGCGGCTTCCAGCCTTTCCGGTAAAGCATGATCCTGCACTGCACGAGCGCGCGGAAAATCCACGAGAGCCAAAACATTAGGAAGCGCGCCATCGCGGCGCGGAATCCGCGGGCGCGTCCGAAAATTACATCCGCCCCCCATTGCTCCAGTTCGTCGATCAGTTCCTTCATGAATCCCGCTCAAGGGAGTCTCGCGTTTCCGCGCCCGCCGACAAGCTCCGGATTCACCAGAAAAGGAAGCTTCTTTTCGTCTTTCGCTGGTGGGCTTAGTTTTTCCGCTCACGTATCACATGGAGCATCGAGGCAACTTTTTCTTTCATCTCCTTGCCCGCCTTGAATTTCACCACGGCACGAGCAGGGATGGGAACGTTTTTCGAAGGATCCTTTGGGTTACGGCCGATCTTCGCCCTCATTTCCTTGACTTCGAAAGCGCCAAAGTTCCGCAGCGCCACGCTCTCCCCCTGTGCGAGCGAATCCGTAATTTCATCAATGAAGGACTGCACAACAAGCTGGACGTCCTGCTGGCGGATTTCCACTCCTCTCAGGCCGAGTTTATCGGTAATTCTGAGAACTAGTTCGCGTTTGGTAATGTTTGGCATGGTGGGGAATGATCATGACTACCTGAGTCCGCCCATTTAAAGCATTTGCTGTGCAAATTGTCGCGATAAAATACGGATTTAAAGCGCTCGCGTTCTGGATCTTTTGGAAAACGGTCAGCCGTGCACACTTTTCGGGTGCTGGATCTAGGAGTATCCTGAAAAGGTCATTCCTTCGAAGCACTTGCCATCAAGGCGCTGGACTGGAACCTTTGATCGCATCCCAGCCGCCATGGAGCACCTTCACCGGCGGGCCGATTTCCATTTTCCGAATCCTGCCCGCGACCTCCCGGCTCGTGCCGCATTTCTCGCTGCCGCAGTATATGACCACCAGCTCTGCCGCGGCGATGTGTGGCAAGGCTTCCGCTTCGAAGAGGTTGGCGTCCTCCTTGGGATCCATGTTCCAGAGGATCGATCCCTTGAGGCCGTTCTTTTGCCATTCGCTGCGGGAGCGGGCGTCCACCCAAAGCACTTTGCCTGTCACGTCGGCGAGGCAGATCTCGTCGTCGCGGAGCTTGGCTGGATCGCAGGTGAAGGCGGGCTTTTCCACCGGCGCTTTCCGAAGCAGCCATGAGCCTCCCGCTGCGGCGAGGGAGATCGCGCCGACGGCCACGAACTGGGTGAGTGCGTTCATGGCTGCGGTTTCGGGGGAGCGGTGATTACCGCGAAGGCCTGCTGGATGCGCTGTTTCTCCACATCGGAGTCGGTCTCGATTCGGACAATGCTCATCCCGCCCGCCGCCGTGCTGCGTGGAGTCACTTCCATTTTGTAGTGCTTGCCTTCCTCGATGGTTACTATCTTCGCGATGAAATTTTCATTACTGGTGGTAACGGAGGTCACCTTGATGGGATTTTTGTAATGCATCTTCACATCGATGCTTTTCATCTCCGCCGAACCGCCCAAATCCCACTTGAGGGTCTTGGGTTCGAGGGCGATGATGACCGGGATGTGAACGCGGAGGGTGACCTTCCCGGAGGGTGCCTCATCACGATCGCCCTCAAGCCAGATCAGGATGGGCTTCTCAACGGTGCCCTGAAAATTTCCGATCTCGAAGGTGGCTCTCAGCGTGCCCGATTCACCCGGAGCGTAGGTGAATTTGCCCGCCGCGACTTCTACGGCGAGGCAGGAACAACCGGCGTCCGCCTGGGTGATCTTGATGGGTTTCGTTCCCGTGTTGGTGAACTTATACTCGCGGACGAGGGTGGCGGCGTCGAGTTTCGCGTCCACATCGATGACGGGGGTTTCGAATTTCAGCTCGGCGCGTATCGGTAGGATTGCGAGGAGGAAAAGGATGGTAGGGAGGATTTTCATGCGGGCAATATGAGTGCCGAATCCTTCAGGAAGCAAGCGCGACCGCAATGATCAGCCGCCCGCCGCGCCATTCCGGCCCGAGCACGTAGAGCGGCTTTCCGGCTTGCAGGGCGGCGTCGGTTTTCAGGATTTTTTTACGCGCCAACCACAGCTCCAGATCGAGGGAAACAGAATCCTTGGCGGGTTGGGTGCGGGTTTCGAAACGGACGAGAATCTCATCGGAGGGCTTGAGCGGCTGCGCCCAGTTCTCATAGCTACGAAAAATCGGTTGGGTCTCGGCACCGAGCGCACGGTAATGATCGAATTTAAGTTTTTCCTCGCTGCGAAGGCGGTCGCGGACCGCCTTCGCGATTTCTTGTGCCCGTTCGCCGGCGGCGGTGGGATCATCGTTGGTGGCGAAGTAAACTGTGACCTCCAGCTTACCTACCTTCGCGCGCCCGGTATCCTCTACGGCATGCACTAGCCCGCCTAGGAACAAGCAGCACGCGACCATCGAAAGTTTGAGCAGGATACTCATTGTTTGGCGGAATCACTGGTTTCCTTTTCGCGTGTCGCGGTGCGGTCGGATTCGCTCGCGGTGGGCACATAAACGGTTTCCGAGAAATCGGTGGAGTCGGGGATGGCGGCGACACCTTCCAGGACGATGACGTTCGCGCCTGCGCCGGTGCTGGCGAACCACTCGGCGTCCACACCTTCCTCCGGCGTGTAAACCACTGGCGAAACGGAAGGCACTACGGTGAGTGCGCCGGCCGCTTCATTGCTGCGCTTGCCGATGCCGAAGGCGAGCACCATCCCTGCGCAGGCGGCGATGGGCATCACCCATGATTTCCAAAAAGGGACTGCGGCGGTGGGTTTCGCGGGCGCGGTGGCGGCTTGGAGGTCGCGGATGCCTTGGTTCACGCGGCTGAGGAAAAAATCAGGATAGGGCGGCTCCTCGCTGGCGGGAAGGTGCGCGGCCATCATGTTCCGGAACGATCGCAATTCCTCCCGGGCGGCGAGCTGCTCCGGGCGGGTGGCGGCCCATGCTTCCATTTCCGAGAGATCGGTGCCGGTGAGTTCGTCGTCAAGCCACAGGGCGAGGCGGGTTTCATCTGGATTCGTATTCATCTTTCAGGAGGATTTGAAGTTTCTGGCGGGCGTAAAAAAGGCGGCTCATCACGGTGCCTAGCGAGCATTCCATCACATCGGCGATTTCCTTGTAGGAGAGTCCCTGGACGTCCTTGAGGATCACGGCTTCGCGGTGGTCCACGCTCAGCTTCGCGAGCGCGGCCTCGATTTTCACACGGAGTTCGGAGCTGGAAAGGGCGTCATCCGGGGACTCTACGAAGGCGGGCGCGGTGCGGGCGGAGGAGTCGATTTTCTCGCGGTCGAAGATCTCGTCGTTGAGCTCGCCCGCGCTCTCGATCTTGCGTTTCCGCGCCCAGTCATAAACGACGTTGTGAGAAATGCGATAAAGCCAGGTGGAGAAACGGGCGCGCGCCTCGAAGCGCGGCAGGGCCTGCCATGCCTTGATGAAAACGTCTTGGGAGAGATCCCAGGCGTCGGCGTCGTTTTTGACCATGTTCCTTATCATCGCGTAGATTTTTCCCCGGTGGCGGATGACAAGCTCGTCGTAAGCGTTCATGTCACCCCTTTGCGCCAAGGCCACGAGGCGGAAGTCTTCGTCGGATTCGTCCGCCGCCGCATCCTGTGGGACTGGCGTTGGGTAGGACGGCTCACCGCTGGGTTTATTCATGTGAATTCGGGTAGAAAAACCTCGCCCCGCCAATCTGGAGGCGGAGGCGGTGCGGCGCAACGCCAGAATGAGTGCTCCGGCGCGACGGATTGGTTTTACAATTCCGCCGATCCCGATAGCCTGCGGGCAAATGGATGGTGGGATCAAGGAACGGCTCGATGAATTCATCCGGCGCAAGGGGCTGCGGCGCACGGTGCAGCGCGAGCAGATTGTGGCCGAGGTGTTTTCCCGCGACGAACATTTTACGGCCGATGAACTTTTCGACCGGGTGAGGAAAGTGCAGGGGGAAACCTCGCGCGCCACCGTTTACCGGACGCTGGGGCTGCTGGTGGAGGCGGATCTTTTACGCCAGATCGACCTCGGCGACAGCCAGGTGACCTACGATCCGAACTTCCTCGATAAGCCCTCGCACAACCACCTTGTCTGCAAGGATTGCGGGCGTGTCGTGGAGTTCGAGGATGAGAATGTCGATATCCAGATGGATTGCGTGACGCGGCGGCTCGGGTTCCGCGCCTTGCGGCGATCCGTCAAGATCGAGGCGAGCTGTGAGCAGCTCAGGCTGAAAGGCCGCTGCCCGAACCTGATCGCGACCCGCCTTTCCGGCAAACGCCTGCGCCGCAAACGCTGATGGCTCTACTCAAACCGAGATTCGAACGATCGCCGCTCGAAGTGCCGGATGATTTCCGGAACGCACTCGGCGATTGGTTTTCCGGCGAGGGCAAGGATTACCCGTGGCGGCGGACGCGCGATCCCTATGCGGTGCTGGTTTCCGAAATGATGCTCCAGCAGACGCGGGTCGCGCATGTGCTGGGAAAGGGATACTTCACGCGGTTCCTTGAGGCGTTTCCCGATGTGAAATCGCTGGCCGCAGCGGATGACAGCCGTTTATTGAAAGCCTGGGAGGGGCTGGGTTATTACCGCCGCGCACGGATGCTGCGCGCCACGGCGGCGGCGGTGCTGAATGATCATGAGGGCATTTTCCCCGATGACGAAGCCGCTCTGCTCGCGCTGCCCGGCATCGGCCCCTACACGGCCGCCGCCCTGCTGTCTTTCGCTTTCGGAAAACCTTCGGCCCTCGTGGATGGGAACGTCCACCGCCTGCTCTCGCGGCTGATGGACGATGCCGCGCCCATCGATACCAGCGCCACCCGCAAGCGCCACACGGATTGGGCCCGCGATCTCTGCGATCCGGAAAACCCGCGCCGTCACCACTACGCGATGATGGAGCTGGGGCAAACGATATGCCGCCCCGGAGTGCCGCGCTGCGAGGTTTGCCCGGTGGCGAAATTTTGTGAGGCAACGGAACCGCAGAATCTGCCCGTAAAGAAAAAGCGGCCGGCGATCACGGAATTTTCTGAACACGCCATCTGGTTGCACGACACGGAAGGCCGCGTCCTGATGCACCGCGAAACGGGCAGCCGCCGCAACGGCCTCTGGAAACTCCCGCTGCGGTCGCAGCAGGAATGCGCCGTTTCCCCACTGATTTTCTCGGACGCCTACACCATCACCCGCTACAAAGTTCTCTTGAATGTTCACGCGGGCGCAGGCCATCAACCCGGGGAAGGAGATGAGTGGATTTCCCGCGAAGAGCTTGCGGCAATACCGATGGCGGCACCTTTCCGCAGGGCGATCCTGCGATTGTTGGCGGATTTATGAAATCGGATGTGACGAAATCGCGCGGTTGTGTTTTCGTTGGCGAGAATGTTCGAATTTTTCGTGAAAATGGTTGCCCTATGCCTTTTTGTGTTTGCGGCCGCCTGTTCGCCGATCGCTCCTCCACCGCCGGCCAGCATGGTGATTCCCGGTGAGGTTGCGAGGCAGATTGTCAGGGAACGGCTTGCGGCGGTAGTGGTCACCACGCGCGAAGAACTCGGCAGTTGGGTGCGGCAGCGTTTTGACACATCCGGCTCACCCGGCGACGCGGACGGCGGCTCCGCGGCTCCCATTACACCGGACGGATATTTCCTGACCGCTGACCATGTCCTAACCCGGTCAGATGGTAGGAACGTCTTCATCATCTACGGCAGCGGCGGCCGCATCGTCACCGGCAAGGCGCGCATTGTCTGGCGCTCCTATCCCGACGATCTCGCCCTGCTCCATATCCCTCTCAAGACACCCTACCATTACGATTGGACCCCGCCCGAACAGTGGCTTCTTTCCGGCCATGGGATCATCCACGGCGGCATGGCCACCGGCCACCGTGCCTCTCCCGGGAAACTCCGCACCCCGCTGGCTCCGGAAGGGGCGTTCACGCGCAACCGCCCTTTCAAAATCGACATCCCCTTGGAGCCGGGTGACAGCGGTGGGCCGGTCGTCGATGCCTTCGGCAACCTGGTCGGAATTAACTCTGCCGTCGAATTTCTTATCCCTCTCGAAACCGCGATTTTTATCGATTCCGAGGGGAATCGTCCCAACACCCGGAAAATTGCGGAGATTATCAACCGGGATCGGAAAGGCCGGCTTTCCCGCTGAGTAATGTGAACATGAATTTTCCCGCTATCCCGTATCTCGCCTGCGCCGCTCTTTTCTGCGGAGCTTGCTCCCCTACGACAAATTTTTCCTATCTGCAACGCACCTCCGCATCTGCCAACGACCACATCATGCTGGTGAGGCGCGATCCGCCGACCTTTGGATTCCAACGCCTCTCCGCCCACGCCATCGCTCTTCCCGACCTTGGCGTTTTCCTCAGGCAGACGGGCGAACCGGATTTCCTCGCGGAAACGGACAAAAGCGGCAACCGCTACCTGATCCTTTACTACACGAAATCCGGCAAAGCCTTCGCCTGCCGCACCGGCGGGGATGGCAGCCGCCAGGTCGAGTTCTCGGGGCCATACCCCATCACCGCCGGCGAGGCGCGGACACTGCAAGACCTCCGAGACCGCAGCGCAGACGCTGGTTCCTGATTTTTTTGTGTGTATCGTAGAAATCGCTTGCAACGGTGAACCTAAATTCTACCTTGTTTGAACCTCAGAAGATCTTCCTTCTTTGGGATTCAATACGGGCGTTTGCCCACAAAAACCAAAAGATAGATAATACAATAATATGAAAACCAACGTAAAAAAAACAAGACGCGGCTTCACCCTGGTGGAGCTTCTCGTCGTGATCGTGATCATCGCATCACTCGCCGGACTCACCGCTCCCATGGTGATCCGTCAACGGAAAAAAGCCGACCAGACAACGGCTACCAATAACGCCCGTCAAATTGGACTTGCTCTTGTCGAGTTCGACAACGATTACGGCTCTTACCCCGGTGCCTCGTCTTTGGCGCAATTGGATACCACTGCCTCCGTCACTGGTACAGCGGGCAGTGATTCCAACGGTTATTTTAGAATGCTTTTCCAAGCAAGTCTTACCCAGTCGGAGGACATGTTCTATGCAAAAGCCAAAAGCACGATTAAGCCCGATGGGATCATCACATCGAATACTGAGTGCCTCAAGGCAGGTGAATGTGGCTTCGGCTATCTCACTACTGGAAACGAAGGTCTGAGTTCGGCCGGTAATCCATCACGTCCATTGGTTATTGCCCCTCTTACTCCAGGTGCGACGACCCTTGATCCAGAGCCATTCGACAAAAATCTCGTCGCTTTGCGCGGCGATAACAGTGTGGTTTCACTCAAGATGACTGTGGCTTCCGGAGCTGCCGTCGGTACCGTCAAACAGGGGACTGAAGACTTGTTCGCAGCCTCTAACCCGATTTGGGGAGGTACTGCTCCAACTACCAAGCCACCGGTTCGTGCTGGAAGCGGCAGCTAATATTGATTACATCTACAATCTCAAACCGGGCGACCTTCGGGTCGCCCGGTTTTTTTATTTGCGGGGCTCGCACTTTTAGCCGAAGCAGTGACAACTAAATTTCACCATGTCAGAAGGAATTATCTCGCGGGCATTCATGCCTTACCCCGTCTCCACTCTC
>CAMCXJ010000079.1 GCA_945883455.1 Prosthecobacter debontii | reverse complement strand
CCACGCTCGCGCCCACGCTCACCGGGCCGAAACCGATCGCGTTGTCGCCGACGCGGATCGCGCCTTTTACCACGCTGCCCTCGTCGAGATCGCGGGTCAGGGAGAAACGGCCCGGCTCGATGCGTCGCCACGGCAGCTCGTAGATCGCGCCGCCGGCGTCGTCCTGGAGTTTCACGGTCGGCGGATCCTTGCTCAGGCGCCCGCCCCATTCCTCATCGTCGTAAAGGAGATCCAGTTCCAGCCGCGTGCCCTGGATCTTGTGCCGCAGCGCGATGCCGGGCGGCAGCTCCTGACCCATCAGGAAACGCCCAGCCGTCTGCATGAAATCGCCGTAGCCCGCCCATTCGCGAACCTCCTTGGAAAACTCGCCACCGAGCGGGAAGGAAATCGCCATCGTCCGCCCGAGCCCGCGCCGCGCATGCGCCACCAGTGGTGCGGCATACTCATCCTTTGAGATCAGGGAAACCGTCGCGTCCTTGCGCGCGTAGGAAAGGTTGTAACCGCCGACTTTTCCCATCCACTCCAGCGGCTTCGGAGAAATTTCACTCCAGCGTCCGGAGGCCAGCGTGCCCACCGGTTCCTCGACGAACGCCGACCGCGCGATCGTCACCGTTTCCTGCGCGAAGATCTGCGGGATGTCCATCGGCTGGTCGGAGAAAAAGATGCGGCCCTTGCCGAGCTTCGCGATGTCCTCGCAGAGTGCCGCGTCCGGATCCGCCTTCGTGCCGAGCCCGATGACGGAAACCGTCGCACCTTCCTTGGTCATCTCGTCGATGAGCTTCCGATAATCGCCGGGTTCCTCGGTGTCCTGCGCGTCGGTGAAAAGGATCATGTGCCGCGTGCCCGCCTGCGATTTCCGCAACTCCTCCCATCCCGCTTTCAGCCCCGTGTAAACAAAGATCCCGCCGCCGCTCGATGCGATCCGCGCGATCCGCCCCGAAATTTCTTTCTGTTTCCCGCCGATGCTGGTGAGCGGCACCACCTTCGTTGGCTCGCTGTCCACTGCGAAGACCGTGATCTGATCCATCTGCCCTAGCAGGTTCACCGCCGAGATCGCGCCGGAGTTCGCGAGATCCATTTTCGTTTTCCCGCCGGCCACGCCGACCGCCATCGAGCCGGAGCGGTCCATGACGATGGCCATCGCGACGGCCAGCTTGCGGTGCTCGGATTTCAGCTCCATGGAAACGGGGAGGAGCTCGTCGATGTCGGATTGGAAATAGCCGCCGCTGCCGAAGGAGCGCTCACCACCCGCCATCAGGAGACCGCCGCCCTGTTCCTTCACGAAGAAATCGAGCGATTTCAGGAAAGCGGTAGGAATCTCGTGCGCTGGGACGTTGTTGAAAACGACCGCCTTCGTCCCGCCGAGCATCCCGGCCTTGAGCTGGGAGAAATCGCTGACGATCTGCACGTCGAAATCCATGTCGGCCATCGCTTTCGCCACCGGGTCATCCACGTATCTCGTGACTAACAACAGCCGCGGCCCGCCGGTGATCTCGATCCAGCGCTTCATCCGGTTGTTGCCCGGATGCGCGTCCTTTTCCGGGCGGATCTCCGCGTCGTATTCGTAGGAACCCACCCGCGCGATTCGGTCCGTGAACTCCGCCGTGGCCGTGCCGTCCTTCACCTCCACCTCGGTCTCGACCAGAGTCTGTCCGTTGCGGCGCAGGATCAACGGCACTTTGCCGTCCTCGTTGCCGCGCAGCAGCACGGAGATAAGGAACGGCTCGCCCACCTGCACGCGCTCGGGAAAGGAAAGCCGCGCCAGCCGGAGATCGCGCGTGGTCTCATCGCGGATCAAGCGAAAATCGAGCGGCACGCCGCGTTTCCCGAGTTGCGCCGCCGCCTCTGTGAGTGGCTCGGTGGAGTAGCCGTCGGTGAAAAGCAGCACCCGCGTCGGGCGTTTCCCATCCACTTGCGCCATCACGTTGGAGACGGCGAGCCCTGTTTTCGTGAGCTTGCGGGAGCCGGTGAAGGTCGAGCCGTCGATCCCGGCATCCGCCACCTCCGCCGCGAAATTCACATAGCGGATCGTGTCCTTACGACCCGGCTTGAATTTTTCCAAGATATCTTTCCACTCTGGTAGACCCTTGTCGATAAGGTCTTCCGTCGATTCGGAGCGATCTAACAGAACGATCAGATCCAGAGCGTTTTCCTGCATCTGCAGCCGCGGCCCCGCGATCATCGTCACCGCCAGAACGGCAATGATCGCCCGCAGCGGAAGGAACAATCCCAGCCGCCGCCAAAACCAGCCCAGCAACGCTAGGATGGGGAGCAGCAGGAAACTTTCCGGATAATCAAAACCCATGCGAAGGCAACTCCACATGGTTTCATGCGTGATGGCAAGAGGCGGCTGATGCTTGTGCCCTATGCCAGACGGCTGACGCGCATCCGCTCGGCGGCGATGAGGGATCTGAATCGTGCATAATCCTCCTCCCGGGAGCCGGAGAGAAGGCGGTATGTGTATTCCCGCCAATGGCGCATTTCCTCTAAAGCGTTTGTCATCCGTAGCGCGATGACCTCGGCGCTGTCCGTGCCGCGGCCGGAAAGGCGGGCGTACAGTTCCTCATCGCTGGCGGGCATCACGAAGAGATCAATGGCGCTGAGGCGGATCGCCTCGTCCGCGCAGGTACGGACTTGGGCGGCGCCCTGCACATCGAGATCCATGACCACGTCCGCTCCTTGCGAGAGGCGCTCGGTGATCTCGGATTTCAGGGTGCCGTAGAGATTGCCGTGGACTTCCGCGCTTTCCAGGAACTCCCCGGCATCGCGTTTTGCGAGAAACGACTCCCGGCTGAGGAAATGGTAATCCCGCCCGTCCACCTCGCCGGGGCGGGCGCAGCGGGTGGTGCAGGAAACGGAATATTCCGCCTCGCCCTCATCCGACAACCGCCTGCACAGCGTGGTTTTCCCCGAACCTGACGGCCCGGAGACCACCAGCAAAATCCCTTTGCGTTGCGACATGGCGCTCAGGCTGAATCGAAAATCTGAAATTCAAAATCCAAATTTCAGGGAAGACGGGTTTCGCCGATGGAAAAAGGGACTGCCAGGCCATCCGTTAGTCCCGGCTGTTTGAAAAAGCCGGAATCGCGGATCCGCGTGAAAATGCGGGCATACGCGGATTGATGGGATGGGATACATGCCATGGCGCTTCAGAATGAGATTTCATCCTCGCCGATGATTTTCACCTCGGTTTCGAGATCGACTCCGCGCTCTTGCTTGGCGGTTTTCTGTATGGATTCGATGAGGGCGAGGATGTCGACGGCGGTGGCTTTGCCGTTGTTGACGATGAAATTGGCGTGGGCTTCGGAGACGGCGGCCTGGCCGATGGTGGTGCCCTTGAGGCCGAGCGAATCGATGAGGCGGCCGGCGGGGATTTCCTCGGGGTTCTTGAAGGTGCAACCGGCGGAGGCGGCGATGGGCTGGGTGTCCTTGCGTTTGTCGCGGGATTCCTGCCAGCGCTGCTTGATGTTTTCGTGGCTGTCGGCCTTGCCTTTGAAGACGGCCTGGAGGGCGAAGTTCCGGCGCAGCTCGCGGACGTTACGGTAATCCGCCACGATCTCCTCGCGCTCGCGGGTACGGATCACGCCGTCCTCATCGAGGAAGGTGACGCGCACGACCTGATCGAAGGTCTCGATGCCCATTGCGCCCGCATTCATGCGCAGCGAGCCGCCGACGTTTCCGGGGATGCCCTCCATCCACTCGAAGCCGCCGATGCCGTGTGCACCCGCGTAGGAGGCGAGTTTTTTTAAACGTACCCCGACGCCGGCGGTGAGGTGGCCTTTCGAGTCGATGGACAGCTCGGAAAACGCACCGCCCGTGGGGTGGATCACCGCGCCGCGTACGCCACCATCGCGAACGAGAAGGTTCGATCCGCGGCCGACGACGCGGATCGGGATACCGCGCTCTCGGCAGTAATCCACAAGAAAGGCGAAGGCGTAGAACGAGTGCGGCTCCACCCAATATTGCGCGGGACCACCTACTAGGAGTGTCGTATGTTTGCGCATCGGCTCGTAGAGTTTCCCGTCGATCTCACCGGCAGGCATGAGGGCACGCATCTCATCGAGGATTTTGAGATCAGCGGTGAGGCGTGTGCCGACCTCGTGGACATTGCCTGCCCCGAGGGTGATGAGGAGGTCGCCGGGTTCGAGGGCGTTACCGACCCGGTGGTGGGCGGTTTCGAGATCGGGGAGAAACTTCGCGGGGATATCGCCGTAGGCTTTCATGGCGTCCACGAGGGTCTGTCCAGAGATGCCGGGGATGGGCGGCTCGGAGGCCGGATAGACATCGGTGATGAATACAAGATCGGCAGCCTGCAGGGCTTTCCCGAAATCATCAGCGAGTGCTTGGGTGCGGGTGTAGCGGTGAGGTTGGAACAGCACGACAAGGCGCGAGGGTTTCAGCGAACGAGCGGTTTGTAGCGTCGCGACCAGCTCGGTGGGGTGGTGGCCGTAATCATCGACGATGCGGCAGGAGGGCGAAAGATACTTTGTTTCGAAGCGGCGCTTGGCACCGGCGAAGGAAGAAAGCGCTCGGGCGATGAGGGAGAACTCTGCGCCGCAGCGGTCGGCGATGGCGATGGCGGCGAGGGCGTTGAGGATGTTGTGCTCGCCGGGGATCGCGAGCTCGATGTCACCGAGAACCTTGCCGTCCCGTTTCACAGTGAAGGCGGACGAGCCTTTGAGGTCGCGGATGTCAGAGGCGGTGTAGTTCGTTTTCTCCGAGGAGCTTTCCCATCCGTAGGAGAGGGCGTTCGCACGGGCGGAGCAGATCTCGTGGGCAACAGGATCCTCGGCGCAATATACTATCTTTCCCGTAGTTTGGTCGGCGAGGGTGGTGAAGACCTGCTTGATGTGGTCGAGGTCGCGGTAGAAATCGAGGTGCTCGGCCTCGATGTTGAGGATCACGGAATGTTCGGGGCGGTAAAGGGCGAGGGTGCCGTCGGATTCATCGCCTTCCGCAACCATGGAGCGGCCCTCCTCCTCCCAGCGGGCGTTCGCGCCGAGGATGGG
Source organism: Prosthecobacter debontii (assembly GCA_945883455.1). Classification (GTDB taxonomy): domain Bacteria; phylum Verrucomicrobiota; class Verrucomicrobiia; order Verrucomicrobiales; family Akkermansiaceae; genus Luteolibacter. The sequence continues at coordinate 4,499 of CAMCXJ010000079.1, read as the reverse complement.
GATTTCCGCGCCGACGTAATACGAGGGTTTCTGCCCGCACTCGCGGAGGAGGTGGGCGGTCATCGAGGAAGTGGTAGTTTTCCCGTGAGTGCCTGAAATGACGATGCCTGCCTTGGTGTGGAGGATGGCGGCAAGGCATTCTGCGCGGCGGATGAGGGGGATGCTTGCCTTTACCGCCGCGTCATAGGCGGGATTACCGTGGCGGATCGCGGAGGAATAGACGACGAGGTCCGCGCCCGCACCGGAGGCTTCGGTTTGCGGGCAGGAAAATAGCAGCCCGAGACCTTGCATACGATCGGTTTCAGAGGTGGTGACGCGGTCGCAGCCAGAGACCTTGTGGCCCATGCCGAGCAGCAGCAGGGCAAGGCCACTCATGCCGGAGCCGGCCACGCCGATGAGGTGGATATGAAGCGGGCGTGAGCGGTCGGTGAGCTGGGCGGAGAGGTCGGACATTGAAGGGGGGGATTCATAGGCTTCCTCCAAATGAGCGGCAATGCGGAATCGCAAAATCCGCTGGGAAAATTAATTTTTCGGTGACAGCAGTGGCTTTGCTCTTTGCAAGAAGACAGTGCACTTATCAACCATCCGGATCGTCGAGTAGATCCTGGAGGCGCTGGCGCAGGGATGAGGGAACGCGGGGGAGCCATGATGCATCGAGCTGGCCGATCTCCATCATATCAAGCAGATGAACCTGATCTTTTCTCCGGTAAGAGGTAAGTTTCATCGTGATCAGAGCGAGGAGTCCGATGAGGCGGAAATCGGGGTGGGTGGGATCGACGTCGGATACGGCTGGCGATGGCTCGATGGCTTCGTTATTCACTTTTTCGTCGGCGAAGATGAGGTGGACGCCATCGCGGGCTTTCGCTCCCGGGCCGTCGAGGAACATCTCGATATGGCCTTTCCCGCCGAGGATGGAGACGGTGCGGTGGATGAAACCCGCCCGTTGCATGGCCGGGATGATGAGCGGCATATCGGCGCGGCGGACGAGCATGTCCACGTCGCGCGTGTTGCGGACGACGGAATCATCGACCCTTGAAACCCATGCGGCCACGGCGTTCCCGCCGATGACTGCGTATTCGATTCCGGCCCCTTCCAGTGCGCCCGCCGCGCGCCGGAGCCGGTCTTTTACCTTCTCGATTCCCTCGCTCATACGCTCCCATGAGACCGGGCCGATCACCGTTCCTGCCGTCTGCATGGCATCTAGATACTCTGCCAAGCGCGCGCGGGCGAGGCGAAAATATCAAGATTCCGGCTGATTCCGGCCCAGCCTCCGTAGAGCGGATGTCAGAATCACCCCGCCTACGCGAGGATCCCCTTCACCACCTTTGCCGGCTCCACGCCGGTGGGTTTTTGGTTGAGGCCTTGGAAGCGGAAGGTGAAGCGGTTGTGATCCATTCCGAGGCAATGGAGGATGGTGGCGTTGAGATCGCGGATGTGGACCGGGTTTTCCACGATGTTATAGGAATAGTCATCGGTGACGCCGTAGCTGACGCCGCCTTTCACGCCGCCGCCGGCGACCCAGGTGCTGAAGCAGCGCCCGTGGTGATCGCGGCCGGTGCCGAGTTTTCCCTGGCTGTAAACGGTGCGGCCGAACTCGCCGCCCCAGATGACAAGTGTGTCTTCGAGGAGGCCGCGTTGCTTCAGATCGGTGATGAGGGCGGCGGTGGGCTGGTCGGTGTCGCGGCACTGGTTGGCGAGGTGGGTGGGGAGGTTGTCGTGGTTGTCCCAACCGCGGTGGAAGAGCTGCGTGAAACGGACACCGCGCTCGGCCATGCGGCGGGCGAGGAGGCAATTGTAGGCAAAGGTGCCGGGGGTGCGTGACTCCGGGCCGTAGAGGTCGAAGACCCAATCCGGCTCATCAGAAAGATCCGATAGCTCCGGGGCGGAGGTCTGCATCCGGAAGGCCATTTCATACTGACTGATGCGGGTAAGGATCTCCGGATCGGCCATGTTCTCGTGGTTGATCCGGTTGAGGTCGGCGAGGCCGTCGAGCATGGCGCGGCGGTCGGTGCGCTCGATGCCAGCGGGGTCGTTGAGGAAAAGGACGGGGTCGGCGCTGCTACGGAACTGGACGCCTTGGTGGTTCGAGGGCAGGAAGCCGCTACCCCAGAGGCGGGAGAAGATCGGCTGGCCGGGATTTTTCCCGGTGCCTTGGGAAACGAGGACGACGTAGGCGGGCAAGTTCTCGTTCATGCTGCCGAGGCCGTAGGAAACCCACGAGCCCATGCTGGGATTTCCGGGGAACTGCGAGCCTGTGTTGATAAAGGTGATGCCGGGATCGTGGTTGATCGCCTCAGTGTGCATGGAGCGGATGACGGCGATGTCATCGGCCACTTTGGAGGTGTAGGGAAGCAGTTCGCTGATCCACTGGCCGCTGGCGCCGCGCTGCTTGAACTCGGCGAGGCTCTTGCAGACAGGTAGATTTTTCTGGCCGGAGGTCATGCCGGTGAGGCGCTGTCCCTGGCGGACGGAAACGGGGAGATCCTGACCGTGGACTTTTTCTAGGTGCGGCTTGTAGTCGAAGAGATCGATGTGCGAGGGGCCGCCGGATTGGAAAAGGTAGATGACACGCTTCGCCTTGGGCGCGAAGTGGGAGGGTGCGGGAGCGCCGCCGCCCACCAGCGATTTCACGTCGGCGGCAAGCAGAGAGCGGGCGGCCATCGCGCCGATGCCGAGTCCGGTGAGTCCGAGGAAACTGCGGCGGGAGAGGGCGTTGCTGTATTGTTCGATGGGGTTCATCTTGTGGATTGGTTTCGATTTTTCACCGCAGAGCAGCGGAGGTCGCGGAGGGGCGTAGAGCTGGAGTAGATGAAATGAGATTTGGTTTCAGGGGCGGATCAAAGGAAGGGATTGATGATCGGCAGGTTCGTGGACTTGAAATCGCTGACGTTGCGGGTGGCGATGGTGAGGCCGTGATGCATGGCGGTGGCCGCGATCATGCTGTCTTTCAGGGGCATGGATTTTCCTTTTTTGCGCAGCTTGGCCAGCAAGAACGCCCATTGGTTGGCGATGGCTGCATCCCACGGCAGGCATGACAAGCGGGTGATACCGGTTTCGAACCAGCCTTCGAGGGCGTTGCGCCGTTTGCCGGTAGGGAGAAGCAGGATGCCGAGGCGGATCTCACCGAGAATCACCGCATCGATGGTCAGATCCGCTTCGTTTTGGCTCAGCCAACCGATGACTTTCGGAGAGGGAGCCGGACGGGTCGCTTCCGAAAGGACATTTACATCGACGAGATATTTCATTGGATGTCAGGAAAGATGGAGTCGGTGGTTTCCGCCTTGGGATCCAGTTCGGGCAGTCCGCCGCCGGGGCAGGAGCGCAGCCAAGCCACAAGACCTTCGTTCGGCGCAGGTGCCAAGCGGCGCAGGCGGTAGTCGCCTTCATCTAGGCGCTCGACCTCGAAGACCTGTCCGGGTCGCAGGCTGTCGCGTTCCCGGAAATCGGCGGGAAGAACCAATTGGCCTTTGGATGAGAGGGTGGCTTTCATGCTCTGTAAGATGGTGTCTTACCGACGTAAGTCAAGGGCGCGGGAATGCATCACGGCCTATTGATGAATTCGTCGAGGTTGATGAGGGTGGAGCCGAGGATGGCGTAGGCGGCTTGTTCGGGGGTGCCGGCAAGGGCTTTGGCGCTGGCTTCGCTTTTCGCGTATCGCCCAAGGTGGCGGGTGAGGGCTTTTTCCAACACTACCATTTCAGGTGCTGTCGGATCGCGCCCGGTGGTGAGGCGGAAACCGTAGGTGAGGCGGGAGTTGGCGGTGGGGCCGCCTTCATGGATCATGCGGTTTCCGAGGGCGACGCCCGCAGCGACGAACTGCGGCTCGTTCATCACTACGAGTGCCTGCAAAGGCGTGTTCGTCGCGCTGCGGACCACAGAACAGGTCTCGCGGGTGGGGGCGTCGAAGAGGGTGAGAACCGGCGGCGGTGAGGTGCGTTTCCAGAACGTGTAGAGGCTGCGGCGGAGAGTATTGGTTCCCTGTCCGGGTATGAAAATTTGGGCGGTGAAAGGCTTGCCCGCATAACCGAAATGGCTGATCTCGCGCCAGAGATCTGGCTGCGGTGGGTGACCGCCGGGGCCGCCGATGGCGGGGTTCAGCAAACCGCTGACGGCAAGCGCTTGGTCGCGGATTACCTCGGCGGGCAGGCGGGTGCGCGGAGAGCGGGCGAGGGTTTCGTTGCGTGGGTCTCTCTCAAGGTGCTCTGGGCTGGAGGCGGCAGAGCGGCGGTAAGTTTCCGAAGTGAGAATCCTCCGCAGCAGGTGGCGCATGTCCCAGTTGTTTTCGGTGAAATCCACAGCCAACCAATCGAGCAATTCCGGATGGGTGGGCCACGAGCCTTGGTTTCCGAAGTCCCCGGCAGTCTCCACGATGCCACGCCCGAAGACCATCTGCCACATACGGTTTACAGCCACGCGCGCGGTGAGAGGATGATCGGGGCGCGTGATCCAGCGGGCGAGATCGAGGCGGGTGGCGTTGGCTTGATTTTCAAGCGGCGGCA
>CAMCXJ010000078.1 GCA_945883455.1 Prosthecobacter debontii | reverse complement strand
GAAAGCGGGGCGGTCAACGCGCCGGCGGTCAGGCTCGCGCCGTTGGCGCCGGTGAAGTTCAACTGCCACGTGGCGGCTGTCGAAGTGGTGGTGAGGTTGCCGACGGACATCGTGGCGGCTCCTGTTCCGGAAACGCGATCCACGTTGATGGTGGCTCCCGAGGCGGAGTTGTTGATGTTGTAGCCGGTGCCAGCCACGCCGAAGGTGGTGCTGCTGTTGTTCAGCAAGCCCAGCGTGCCCGTTCCTGAGATGGTGACACCAGTCGTTGCCAGATTGCCGATGGCCGCACCGAGCGCACGGGAATCAGTCGCAATGAGGGTGCCTGCGGTAATGGAAACCAATCCGACGCTGCCAGTTGGGCCGGCGAAGGTCCAGGTGCCATTACCGGATTTGGTGATGTTTCCGGACAGGAATGGCAGGCCGGCGATTTCGCCACTGCCAGTGCCGGTAAAGGCGAGATGGGCGGTGGTGGAAGCGCTGTCGGTCGTGAACGGGCTGGTGAACTTGAGCAGTCCGCTCCCGGACGCATCAAGAGTCCGGGTGGCAGAGGAGTTGAATGTGAAATTGATAATACGGTCGGTGGTTTCGCCGGTAGCGGCAGCACCAGCGTAGCGAAGCGTAGGATTGGGAGTGGAATTGTTGCTTCCCATCTGGATGGTGGCGTTGGCCAAGGTGATCGGTGCACCGAGGGAACTGTTGGCCAGCAAGGGTGTGCCGCCATTGTAACTGTTGAACGATGACACCACCAGCGTAGGGCTATTGTTATTGGTGATTGCGCCGATCGTCGTCTTGCCGGTGTAGGTGTTGTCATCGCCGAGGGTGAGCGTGCCGACGTTGCGCTTGAGGAGGTTGCCATCACCGCTGATGATGCCGCTGAGGGTTTGGTCGACGTTGGTCTGGAAATCGAGGTTAGCACCAGCAGCGATGAAGATGTTGCCGGCGTAGATGCCGGTAGCACCGCCGAGTTTGGCTCCGTTGGCGGTGTTGTCGCCGATTTGCAGGGTGCCGGCGTTGATGTCGATGGCACCGGTGAAAGTGTTGACGCCATTCAACCGCAAGATACCCGCTCCGGATTTTACCAGATTGACGACACCGCCGCCGTCGGCGTTGGTGATCGGGGCGCTGATCCTGTGCTCACTAGCCGCCGTCATCACTCGGCCGGTGGTGAGGTAGAGATTGCCACCGCCGCTGGCCGTGGTGAGAGCGCCAGCACCGGTGCCGGTGATGGTCTTGGCACCAGTCCCCGAACCGCTGAATAATATACCGTTGGTTTCCAGCCTGTTGGTCCCAAGATCCAGTGTGGACGCGGCACCCTGGAACTGAAGGGCATTGACGGTGCGGGTTGCGGCAAGCGTGAAGGCGGCAGCGGTATTGATGTCGTAGTTCCCCGTGGAGCTGGAGAGGTCGGTATCGACCGCAGCCGCGGTAAGTGACGCAGCAACCACAAAGCCCGACGCATCGTAGGCGGCGTAAGAGGTCTGAACGTTCGCCGCAGTGCCGAGGGTCGCCCATGGCCCGATGATACCTCCAGCCGCCGTCGCGGTTTCACCGAAGACGGCGACCCTGTTCTTGGTGGCATTCAAGCCCGTGGTAGGAGCGGAGAAAGTAATAGTTCCTCTTCCTCCACCTTGAGCCAGGTTGCCGGTGCCGGCGGTGCCGAAAGTCAGCGTTTGACTGCCGGCGGCCGCATTATGATCGTTGGTCAGGAGGACATTGACCTGCCCTTTGGTAAGGGTGAGCGCACCGAGCGATTCGGTGTAGTTGACCGCGCCAGCGGTGTTTTCATAGGTGATGCCGCCGCCCGCGGTGGCGGAGATCGCGACATCGGCGAAGCGCTGCGTATTCGCCGTGTTAACCAGGCGCAGGATGCCGCCGCCGAGGTTGAGCGCGGTGGTGCTGGCAATCGTGCCGTTGGTCCTTAGCGTGAGCGTGCCGCCGTTGATCGTCGTGGCTCCATTGTATGTGTTGGCGGCAATGAGGCTGAGGTTGCCGACGCCGGTGCGGATGAGGCCAGCAGCGGTTCCCGCGGTATTGATAATGGCTCCGTTGATCACGCCGCCGGTGGTAGCTGAGCCGTCCCAGTTGGTGTGGTTGGAGGTGAACGTGCGGTTGCTGCCGTTGAGATCAATCCCATTGTTCAGCGGGCCTGTGCCGTTGGCGTTCATCCGATCGGCACCGTTCAGGAACAAAGCGGTCGGATTAAAGAAGCCGGTGGCCCCGTTTTCGCCGGTTGCGCCCCATTTAAGCGTGGAAAGTGCGGTGCCGATTTGAAAGGTGGAGCTGCTGTTTGATTCCCCACTGAAGCCGCTCACCCCACCGGTGATCTGGATTTGGTTGGCCCCTGTCCCTAGCCCGCCGGTCCATGTGAAACCGCTGTTGAAGCGTCCACCGAGGTAGCCGCCGTTGAGCGTGGTGTTGCGACCACTCAGGACGCTGGATACCTGGAATCCAACCGAGCCACCGTTCACTACGAGATCACCGGTGAAGGTATGGGTGGGAGCGGTGCCGCCGGCGCTCAACTGAAGCTGGCCTGTTCCATTCATGATGAGATTGCCCGACCCGGCGATGACGCCAAGGGTATTGCTGAAATCAAAGTTACCGAATCCACCAAAGGTCAAGTTGCCGGCCAAGGTCGTGGTGCCTTGAAGGTTGATATTGGATGCCCCGTAGTTTGTCCACGTTTGAGCTCCACCCAAAGACAGAGGGCTGACAATGGTTACAACGCCAGTAGAATTCTTCGTGATACCATTGTTGAGCGTGATGGTGTTCCCTGCCCCGGCGGTGCCCAGCGTGTAAGTGCCGGTGAACGGATTGAAGACGAGCGAGCCGATCGTGGTGGTGCCAGCCAAGGTCACCGCACCGCCGGCACCGCTGTAGCCGAAGACCGCGTTGCTGCCGGAGACCCAGCTAGAGTTGGCGCACCATTCCACCATAGGTTGGCGCCGAGCCATGCACCTGCACCGTCGGTCTGGAGAGCTGTGGCGGCGTTTGCATCCCAGTAAAGAGTGCTCTGAGCCTGCGCGGAGGAAATGCTGAGCCATGCGCTGGAGGCGATGGCGAGAGAGCCAAGGTGGCGGGAGTTGGGTTTCATGGTTTTTAAAAGTTATCCTGAATGAGAAAGTTGTAATTGATCTGCTCTAAATTCGACAATCAAACCTACTGATCTGAAAAACCGGCAAATGTCAAATTTATTTTAAAATATTTCTACCCTCCAGAACAGGTAGATTTGAGAGAATCAGAAAACGACGCGGATTCGACCTTTCTGGCTGCGGCGCAGGATGGTGGTAAAAGGGAAAATGCGGGATTTAAGTCCTGTAGAGCGGTTATCTACGGGGCTCGGCGAGTAGAGCCCTCAAGCGCGCGACTGCTGCGGGGTGCTGATTAGAGACATCGGTTTTCTCGAGCGGGTCATTTTTCAGATCGTAGAGCACGGTGGCTCGTGGCACGCCGGAAAAGGAACGGTCGGGCTTCACTCCGGTGGGGATGATGAGTTTCCACCAGCCATCGATCACCAGGTCCGCGATGCGGCTTTTCGAGGGATCGGCGAGATCCGTGATGTCATGGGTATAGGCTTCCACGAAAACGGTTTTTCGCGCCTTCATCGCTGCGCGGTCGGTGAGGTTGAGGCCGGGGAGGTCGCCGGGATTTTTCGCGCCGGTGATATTCAGAATGGTCGGAGCGAAATCAATCACATGCGCGAGCGTCTCATCATCGCGGGCGGGCTCCACCTTGCCGGGCCAGCGGACGAACATTGGCGTGCGGATGCCCAGCTCGTAGGGCGAGAGCTTTGCACGATCGCGCTTCTGGGCAAAGGCGGCATCCCAGCCGTTGTCCGCGAGATATAGAATCACGGTGTTTTCCTTGAGGCCGTTCTTTTCCAGATGCGCATCCATCTCGCCGGTGGTCTCGTCGAGCCAATCGACCATCGCGTGGTAAAGTTCCGCCTGCTTGGTGGGGCCTTTACCCTTGTATTTCGCGAGTAGTCGCTCCGGCGGATTGTGCGGGGTGTGGGGCAGGAAGGGCGCGTGCCAGATGAAGAACGGTTTCTTCTCCGCCTTCGCGGTATCGATGAAATCGAAGATGGGCTTCATGCCTTTTCGGCCGATATCGAGACCCGCGTCGCCGTGGCGACCCGGGGTGTTCGTCATGCCATGGGTGAAGCCCATCTGCTGGTAGGTTCCGTTCCAGATTTTGCCGGTTTGGAAAGTGAGGTATCCGGCCTCGGTGACAGCCTTTGGCAGTGTGAGGGAATTTTTCAGCAATTGCTCGCGGAGCACCTCGCGCTGGCCGGGCTGCGAGCGCCCGCCGGAAAGATCGTTGCCGGTGATTCCGTGCGCGCTCGGCATTTTTCCGGTGAGCAAACAGGCCAGTGTTGGCGAGCAAACCGGCATCACATAGCCCCGCGTGTAGAGCAGGCTCTCCGCCGCCATGCGGTCGAGGTGCGGGGTCTTCACGATTTCGTGACCCATAAAGCCGTAGTCGTTGAAGCCGTGGTCGTCGGAAATGATGAGGATGACGTTCGGCTTGGAAGGCTCGGCGGAAAGGGACGGAGCGCCCGCAGCCATGAGGATCGCGAACACGGTTAGGAGTTTTTTCATGGCGGTGAAACTCCCCGACCCGCCGGGCGTTGTCGAACGAAAACCGCCCATCCGTCTTCATATTGGGGTCAGTCCTTTCGGATTGATTTTTTGATCTGCCAGCTTGAAGATATCAATCCGAAAGGACTGACCCTAATAACTAATAAGCAGCCGCACGCAATTTCGAGATGCTTCGGGCCGTCTAACCTGCACCGAAAGCTCGCAAGGCAATAGCAACACCATAACGCGGCGTGATGCTTCAGGACGCTACACCGGAAATAGTATGGGTAGCGGAGCATGTGCGACCGGGACGCGCGTGCCGCAGCAACCTACAGGTGCAAAGAAGTAGTCGGACTGATACTACCTCCGCACTGACTTTCGACGCGAAAGCTGGGCATGACAGATGAGATCCGCCGTAGGCTAAAGCTTTCCAGAGAAGTTTCACTTCGGTGCTTCTTCCGCCTTCTTCTTGTAGGTGCTCTGCACGTAAACCTCGCGCAGCTCCTTCATGCCGATCTCGCAGGGGCTTTGCGCCATGAGATCGGCTCCCTTGTTGTTTTTCGGGAAAGCGATGACCTCGCGGATGCTGTCCTCGCCGGCGACCAACATCGCGATGCGGTCGAGGCCGAGCGCAAGGCCACCGTGGGGAGGTGCGCCGAAGCGGAAGGCATCGAGGATGTGCGCGAACTTGATCTGCTGCTCCTCCGGCGTGACGCCGAGAACTCCGAACATCTTCGCCTGGAGATCCTTTTCATGGATCCGGATCGATCCGCCGCCGAGCTCGTAGCCGTTCAGCACGACGTCATAAGCGACGGCGCGGACGTTGGCGTAATCACCCTTTTCCAGCAGCCCGATATCATCCGGATGCGGGCGGGTGAAAGGATGGTGGACGGCAACCCAATGGCCTCTCTCCTCATCGTGTGCGAGCAGCGGAAAATCGACGACCCAGAGGAAATTGAATTTGCCCGGGTCGTTGTTGAGCTCCTGCATCACCGCGCATTCCGAGCGCACGCGGCCGAGGATGGTGGAAACGCTTTCGCGGGAACCGGCGGCGAAGAACACGATGTCGCCCTCCTCAAGGTTCATTTTCGAGGTTACGTTCGCCTTCTCCTCCTCGGTGAAAATTTTCCATAGCGGGCTCTTGTATTCGCCGCCTTCGAGCTTGATAAACGCGAGGTTTTTCACCGGCAAGCCCGCCTGCACGGCGATCTCGTTGAGCCGGTTCATCTGGCCTGTGGTGATGCCTGCGAAGCCCTTCGCGTTGATCGCACGGACGACACCCGCGCCGTCGAGGATGCTGCGGAAAATTTTGAACTCGGTCGCGCCGAACACGTCGGCGAGATCGGTGATTTTCATATCGAAGCGCGTGTCCGGCTTGTCGGAGCCGTAGATATCCATCGCCTCACGGTAGGTCATGCGCGGGAATTCCGCCGGGATGTCGATACCGAGGCCGGCTTTGAACATCGCACCAAGCAGACCCTGCACGAGTTTAATGATGTCCTCTTGGCCGATGAAGCTCGCCTCGATGTCGATCTGCGTGAACTCCGGCTGTCGGTCGGCGCGCAAGTCCTCGTCGCGGAAGCAGCGGGCGATCTGGTAGTATTTTTCCAGACCAGCCACCATCATCAGCTGCTTGTATTGCTGCGGCGCCTGCGGCAGAGCGTAAAATTTCCCGGGGTTGAGGCGGGAGGGCACGAGAAAATCGCGCGCGCCTTCGGGGGTCGGGTTCGAAAGGATGGGGGTCTCGATCTCGAAGAAGCCGGACTCATCGAGGAAACGCCGCGCGGCCGAGGTGATCTTGCTGCGCTGGCGGATGTTTTTCGCCATGCGCGGGCGGCGCAGGTCGAGGTAACGGTATTTCATCCGGATATCCTCGTTGGAAAGCTCCTTGTCGAGTTGGAAAGGCAGCACGTCCGCCTTGTTCACGATCTCCAGCTTGCTCGCCACGATCTCGACCGTGCCTGTGGCCATCTTGTCGTTCTCCGCACCCTCAAGGCGCCTCGCGACTTTTCCGGTAACGCGCACCACATCCTCCTCGCGCAGCGAATGCGAAAGCTCGGCCACCACCGCATCCTCCTCCGGACGGAACACGCATTGCGTCAGACCCTCGCGGTCACGCAGGTCGATAAAAATGACGCCGCCGTGGTCGCGCGCGGAATTCACCCAACCGATCAGGCTGACGGTTTCGCCGATGTGGGATTCGCTGAGTTCGTTGCAGTGGTGTGTGCGCATGTGATTGTGTTAAAAGTTATTGGTTATTTGTTATTGGTTGAAGAAGTGATTCGACGGTCTATTACCTTTAACTGATAACTTCTAACCAATAACTTGTTCGCTATGCCAACAACGGCCCGTCGGGTTCGGTGAGGCGTTGGGAGATCCATTCCACAAGAGAGGCGGCGTCGCATTCCTCCTCCATGCGGCTGGAGAGGATCTTGATTTTGACCTGCGGGAATTCCTGGCCGATGACGACCGCGAACCTCGCGCCGCATTTCTCGGCGGCTTGAAATTGCTTGGCGACCTTCGCCTCGGAGAGCGGGAGATCTGCGGAAACGCCGGCGCGGCGCAGGTCTGTGACGAGCTTGAGCGCGTCGTCGCGGCGACTGGCGTCGGGCACGACCATATAAACCTCGCAACCTGCGGCGTTGCGCTGGAGCCAAACCTCCATCTGCATCGCGGCATGAGTGGTTTCCTCGATGAGGTTGCGGATCACGTAATCGCCCATCGCGAAACCCGTGGCGGGCATGTCCACCGCACCATCGGAAATTGTTTTCACCAGAGTGTCGTATCGACCCCCGCCCGCGATGGCGCGCATCGATTTTTTCGAATCGAACACCTCGAAGACCACGCCTGTGTAATAAGCGAGGCCGCGGACGATGGAGAGATCCAGTTCGACGAAAGCGCCGAAACCGCGGGCGGTGAGATCCGCGCGGATCGCGTCGTAGGCTTCCGAGGCGTTCGCGGGGTTCGCGACAAAGGCATTCACCTCCTCCAAGGTCATCCCGAAGGCCGCGAGCTTTGCGGTGAGAACTTCCGGCTTCTCGCGCTCCAGCTTGTCCACGAGGCCGAGGAAATCCGCCATCCGCGCGTCATCGACTCCCTTGCCTTCTGCGAATTTCAGCCATGCATTGCGGTCGGAGACACGCACCACGAAATCACCTGCCACGAAACCGAAGGAGAGCATCGTCTCGATCGCCAGCGCGATCAGCTCCGCATCGGCGCCCGGGCCTGCTTCGCCGAGGATGTCGACATTGAACTGATGAAACTCGCGCCCGCGGCCTTTCTGCGGCTTCTCGTAGCGGAAGCACTGGCCGATTTCGAACCACTTGAGCGGCTTCGGATACTGCCGCTGCTCCACCGCCACGATCCGGGCGAGCGAAGCGGTCACTTCCGGCCGGAGGGTCACATCCCGCCCGCCCTGGTCCTCGAAACGGAACAACTGCGAGGAAAGCTCGCCGCCGGATTTTTTCAGATACAGCCCGGTGTCCTCGAGGATGGGCGTTTCATACTCCACATACCCACAGCGCCGCGCGACCCCGCGCCACGTCTCGAATAGGTAATTCCGCACGGAGCATTCACGCGGAGTGAAGTCTCGGAAGCCGGGGAGAGCTTGGAAAACGGTGGATGCCATGGTTCGGGGGGCGCGACAATGCACGGCGATCCCCACATATCAAGCCAAACTCTCAGGGCAGACACAGGACTTGGAGACACAAGACACAAGAGCAGCGGGGACTTTGGGGGCTTTGAAAAATTTTCCCGCACTGGCAGAAAATCCTTGCAAGCCCTCCGGCGCTCCGCTTTCTTACCGCCCGCGCCGCGACTAACGACCCGTTCGTCTATCGGTTAGGACTCCAGGTTTTCATCCTGGCAAGAAGGGTTCGACTCCCTTACGGGTCGCCATTTTCATGGTTAAAACAGCCTCCGATCAGAGCACCGCTCCCCGGAGGCTTTTTCTTTCCCCTATTAACCCCATCCCGTGAGCCCCCAGCAAAAAGCCGCCGCCATCGCGGGACGCAAAGGTAGCCGCCCCATCGCCGCGCTGACCTGCTACGATTTCCCCACCGCGAGGCTGCTGGACGAGGCGGGCGTCGATATCCTTCTCGTCGGCGACTCGCTGGGCATGGTTGTTCTTGGATTTCCGGACACCACCCACGTCACGCTCGACCACATTCTCCACCATCTGGAGGCCGTCGCCCGCACGAAGCCTAAAGCACTGGTTATCGCCGACCTTCCCATCCACACCTACAACACCCCGCAGCAAGCCGTGGAAACCGCGCGCAAGCTGACCGCCGCCGGAGCGGATGCGGTGAAGCTGGAAGGCGGGATCCGCCAAGCGGAGAAAGTCCGCGCGATCACCGCCGCCGGCATCCCCGTCTGCGGCCACCTCGGGATGCTGCCGCAGCGCGTGCTTGAGGAAGGCGGTTATCACAAAAAAGGCAAAACACCCGCGCAAATCCGCGCGATCCTCGAAGGTGCGGAAGCGCTCATCGATGCCGGTGTTTTCGCAATCATCCTGGAATCTGTCACGCCCGCCTCCTCACGTGAAATCACCGCCGCCATCTCCGTCCCCACCATCGGGATCGGCTGCGGCGAGGGCACCTGCGATGGCGAGATCGCCGTCATCACCGACCTACTGGGTTCTTTCCCCTGGTTCGTGCCGCCCTTTGCGAAACCGGAAACCGACGTTGCCGGAGCCACCATTGCCGCCGCGAGAAAGTATGTCTCCCGAGTGAGTGGGAATAGTTAAACGTTATTTGTTATTGGTTAGAACTGGAAGACCCCACAGCAATCCTCTTCCTTGAGAGTTGGGTTTTGAAATTTAAAGTTTTGCTCCTCTATCTCCACATCCCCTTCTGTCACCGCATCTGCCCGTATTGCTCGTTCTACAAGCACACGCCCGGCGGCACGCCCATTGGTGAATTTGTCGATGCGGTGGGCGCGGAGGCAATATGGAGAAGGGGT
>CAMCXJ010000077.1 GCA_945883455.1 Prosthecobacter debontii | reverse complement strand
GAGAGCGATCTGCTTGTATCCGGCGAACGCGTCGGGGTGGATGTATTCGACAACGGGCAGGTGCTTCGGCGTGGGGCGGAGGTATTGGCCGAGGGTGAGGACGGTGACATCGTGCTCTAACAGGTCGTCCATCGCAGTGAGGATCTCGTCGCGGCGCTCGCCGAGGCCGAGCATAATGCCGGATTTCGTGGCGACGTGGCCTTTGACCATCTGCTTCGCCTTTTTCAGGACGATGAGGGAACGCAGGTATTGGGCGCGGGAGCGGACGAGCGGGGTGAGGCGCTCGACCGTTTCGAGGTTGTGGTTGAAGATGTGCGGGCGAGCGTCCATGACCATCTGGAGCGCCCAGTCGCGGTCGTTGAAATCGGGGACGAGCACCTCGATGATGATCTCGGGATTCACCTCGCGGACGGCGCGGATCGTTTCCCGGAAATGCTCGGCGCCGCCATCGCGGAGATCGTCACGGGCGACGGCGGTGATGACGACATGGCGCAGGTTCATGCGGCGGGTGGCCTCGGCGACACGGGCGGGCTCGTCGGATTCCAGGGCGTCGGGTTTCGCGGTTTTCACGGCGCAGAAGCCACAGGCGCGGGTGCACTTGTCGCCGGCGATCATGAAAGTGGCCGTGCCTTGCCCCCAGCATTCCCAGCGGTTCGGGCACTGGGCCTCCTCGCAGACGGTAACCAGCTTGAGATCGGTGATCAGCGACTTCGTGGACCAGAAGGCCGGGTTGTTCGGCAAGCGCACCTTGATCCAGTCCGGTTTTCTCTCCCGGTGGAGGGTGGGATCCATTTTCATTTTCGGGCCGCAGGAAGACATTCCTGCAAACCTTAAATTTTAAACTTCAAACTTCAAGGAAGACTTGGTCACGCCCCGTACAGGAACCCGCTCAGCGCGAGGTAGAGCGGGATGCCGACGACGAGGTTGAAGGGGAAAGTGATAGCGAGGGAGGTGGTGACGTAGATGGCCGGATCCGCATGGGGAAGGGCGGCGCGGACGGCAGCGGGAGCGGCAATGTAGGAGGCGCTGGCGGCGAGCACGGCAAAGGTGACTGCGCCTCCCTGGCTGAGGCCGATGCCCCATGCCAGCAGGAGGCCGAGACAGGCTTGCGCGATGGGAGCGAGGATCGCAAAGGCGACGAGTCCTCTCGAGATGCCACCGGCCTCGCGGAGTTTCGCCCCGGCGATCAGACCCATTTCCAGCAGGAAAAGCATCAGCACGCCGTAGAAGGGTGTGATGAAGAAAGGATTGAGCAGCTCGCGCCCGTGGTCGCCGGCGGTGATGCCACAAACCAGTCCGCAAAGAAGGAGAATGAAGGTTTTCCCGGTGATGACCTCGTGGATCGAGTCCATCAGCGGCGCTTTGGCGCGGGCGCTGAAGCGTTTCGCGAGCAACATGGCGACAAGGATCGCGGGGATTTCCATCGCGGCCATGACGGCAGGCATGAAGCCCTCATAATCAACGCCCCTCTGGTTAAGGAAGGCGAGGCAGGCCATGAAAGTCACGGCGGAAACGGAGCCGTAATGTGCGGCGAGGGCGGCGGCGTTCGAGGCGCTGAGGCCGAGGATTTTCCGGGTGGAAAAGAAGACGATCACGGGGATTAGCGAGCCGATCAATAGAGTCGCTCCGAGTGGAAGGGCGAGATCAGCTAACGAATAAGAGGCCATCGCGGAGCCGCCCTTGAAGCCGATGGCGAGCAGGAGGTAGATCGTCAGCCCTTGGTAAACTTGCTCGGGAAAGCGCAGGTCGCTGCCCACGCGGACGGCAATCACACCAGCAGCGAAGGCGATGACGGGCGGTGAGATCAGGTTCGCGAGCAGCAGGGATAAGGAGTCCATGTTGTGTTCGGGCGTTGTCCCGCTCCACGCGCTTGGTAAATAAACTGAAAAATTACGCAATACAAATCACGAAAAAATTAGCGTATTTAGATTTACGTCTGTTGCAGGCTTCACGAGAAAAAATGATCGCGGATCGTTGTTACTCGCTTTATCTGGTTGGGGCATGTCGGAAGCATCGCAATGGACATTTTTCACGAACCACGCACACGTGATGGTTTGCTTGACGAAGAACAGCGATCAGCCGCTGCGCGAGGTCGCCCTGGAAGTAGGGATCACGGAGCGGGCGGTGCAACGCATCATCGCGGATCTGGAGGAGGGCGGCTATCTGGTGCGCGAACGGATCGGGCGGCAAAACAGCTACTCGCTGATCCTCGACAAGGCGCTGCGGCATCCCATCGAGGCGAACCACACGATCGGCGATGTGCTACGGGTGCTGGCGGAGGAGTGATTGGTGGTTGCTGAAACGCGGAGGATCGCAACAATCGCGCCCGTGAACGACGCGGCTTTGGGATTGTTTGACTCAGGGGTGGGCGGATTGACCGTGGTGCGGGCGGTGCAGGATCTCTTGCCCGGCGAGGATGTGATCTATCTCGGCGACACGGCGCGCCTGCCCTATGGCTCGAAAAGCCCGGAAACGATACGCCGGTTCGTGGCGGAGGATGTGGATTTCCTGCTCTCGAAAGGCGTGAAGGCGATCGTGGTAGCGTGCAACACGGCGACGGCGCACGCGCTTCCCGAGTTCTGGAAAAACTGCCCGGTGCCCATCATGGGGGTGATCGAGCCAGGCGTCCAGGCAGCCCTCGCAAACGCGGACGCCGACCGCATCGGCATCATTGCGACGCGGGGCACGATCCAATCCCACGCCTACCAACACGAGCTCGCCACTAGAAAACGCGGGCTGTTGATCCACGGGATCGCCACGCCACTGCTGGTGCCGCTCATCGAGGAAAACTGGATTTCCGAAGAGGTGACCAAGGAGATCCTGCGAAAATACCTTGAGCCGCTGATGGCGAAGGGGATCGATACCCTGATGCTGGCCTGCACGCATTATCCGTTGCTGATTCCGCTGCTCACCGAGATCCTGCCCGATGATGTGCGGCTGGTGGATTCCGCGACAACCTGCGCGGAGCACCTGAAGAAAATGTTAGTGGAAAAGGATCTGCTCAGTGGGAAAACGAGCGAGGGCAAGCTGGATATTTACCTGACCGACCTTTCCGAGCAGTTCGAGGAACTCGCGAAGCGTTTCCTGCGGCGGCCGACGGGAAGGATACGCCGGGCGGTGTTGGCGGCGGGGTGAAATGTTCGAAGAGTAGGCTTCAGCCTGCAAAGGGCAGGGGACTTCAGAAATATCTATAACAGGTGGAACTTCTGGGAGTTAAAGCTCCCCATGCCGTAGTAGGCTGAAGTCTACGCTCCTTGCATTTCCAGCCATGGTCGGAAATCCTCGGGCGGCGGGGCGGTGAAGTGGATTTTTTTCCCTGAAACGGGGTGATTGAAAGTGAGCTGCCAGGCGTGGAGGAGCAGGCGCGGGGTGGGGAGCTCGTGCTTTTTTCCGTAGATCGGATCGCCGAGAATGGGGGTGCCGATGTGGTGCATGTGGACGCGGATCTGGTGGGTGCGGCCGGTGTGGAGGTGGCAGAGGACGAGGGCGGTTTTCGTCGCGGAATCGGTGGCGAGCGTTTCGTAATCGGTGATCGCGGTCTTGCCGCCGGGTGGGTTGATCACGGCCATTTTCTGGCGGTTCACAGGGTGGCGGCCGATGTGGGTGAAGATGGTGTCCTTTTCCTTGGGCGGGATGCCGTGGGTGACGGCGAGGTAGAGCTTTTCCATGCTGGAACGCTCGGAAAACTGGGTGGTGAGGGATTGGTGGGCGGCGTCGGTTTTCGCGACGACGAGGCAGCCGGAGGTATCCTTGTCGAGGCGGTGGACGATGCCGGGGCGCTCGATGCCGCCGATGCCGGAGAGCTGGCCTTTGCAGTGATGGAGCAGGGCGTTGACGAGGGTGCCGTCGGGGTTGCCGGGCGCGGGGTGGACGACGATTCCATGTTCCTTGTGGAGGACGAGGATGTGTTCGTCTTCGAAGAGGATATCCAACGGGATGTCCTGCGGGGCGGCGATGTCCGGGACGGCCTCGGGGAGGGCGAGGGAAATGGAGTCGCCGGATTTCACGGAGTCGCGGGGCTTCGCGGGCTTGCCGTTTAGCAGGATGTGCTGCTCGCGGATGAGCGCTTGGATGCGGGAGCGGGAGAGATCCGGCAGTTCGGCGGCGAGGTAGGCATCGAGCCGGTCGTGGTTGCCGTTAGCTGAAATTTCAACACTCAAAATTTAATTCTCAAGTAAGAGGTGGTGAGAAGAGTGAGGTTTCGATTTCCCTGCCTTACCAATACGGCGATCAAACATTTCCGCTAAGTGAGGGAAGCCGTCTGGATGAGGAATTTCGTGATAGTATCAATTTGGGCGGCGGGTAGCGCATCCGCAACCATCGCGCCGAGGATGATGTGGCCGAAGGGAGTTTCGCAGGGGATCAATTCAAGGATGGCGGCGGGGCCGATCTTGATGTGGACGTTTTCGGGCGCACGCGTGGTGCTGGCGAGGTTCCGCGCCATGAAGTGGAACCGACCGTGGTCGCTTTCGTCGAAAATCACTTTACCCTCACGATCGAGTAAGAAGATGTCGGTGGCTTGGTAATTTTTCGCCAGCCAATCCCGGAAGATGTAAAATTGCTGTAGGAACTGGGTGCGCGACGGAGCGGATATTGCGGGTTGGATGGCTTGTGGAGGCGGCGGGACGGAGAGCGTTGGCAGTGTCGCGGAAAACGGTGCGGATACGGGCGGTTCAGGCGCGGGCGTGGCCACTTCGGCTGATATGAAACCTATGAACGAGTCATCAAATCCGGGATCTGCCGTAGAAGGGTGAGCTGGGGCGACGGGGCGCAGTAGTTGCTCGGCGAGGTGCCGGACTGCCGCGGGGTCAAGCCATGGGTTGACGGGATCCATCAGTGCGGCTGGTATGTGGCTGTGACGCGGGACTTCGCCAGCTTGGACAGTATTTCCGCGCGGAGTGAATCGAATGCAGACTCTGCGTTCTTACCATTTTCCAGCACTCCCACGGGAAGCCCCTTCGCGCTGGCACGAATGAAAATCTCGTCGCGGTGAATGGAGGTTTGGAACAGCATTTCCTCTGGTAGGAGATGCCTCAGGGCGGATGCGGCCTCTGCGCTTTCGATGAGGTTTTGTTGGAGCATGGTAAGGCAAACCCCGAGCACATTGAGGCGCGGGTTGGTGATGCGCAGGCGGTTTAGTCCTTCAAGCAGTTTTGGTAAGGAGCGGATGCCGAGCGGCTCGGCCTGCTGTGGGATGATGATCGCGTCGGCGGTGGAAATGATGTCGTTGGTGACGCCGAAAAGCCCTGCTGCGGTATCAATCAGACAGATGTCATAGCGGCGGGCGCTGGCGTTAAACAGAAAGGTTCGGACACGCGCGAGGTGTGCGCCGGTTGTGCCGTTCCCTGCATCGTAGTCACTGGCCGTCCCGGCAGCCACGAGAGAGAATGTTTCTAACCGAGTAGGGACAATAAGCCGCTCCATAGGGATGCTGGGGTCGGCTAGGAAATCATAAAACCCTGAAAGAAGGCGCGACTGACGGGTGAGGGAGAGTCCGACAGAACCCTGTGGATCGGCATCCACCAGAAGTGTGTTCAATCCGGCACGCGCGAAGGCATGGGCGAGGTTGACGGATAGGGTGGTTTTACCCACACCTCCCTTTTGGCTTACGATGGCGATGCTTATCACGCGGCGATTGGAAGAATTCTGTCCAGACACTACCTCCGAGCAGATACAGAGAAAGTCTTTTCTTCTTCCCTTGGCAAGTGCTGGGAATTTATGGAATCTTGGTCAAAAGCAATGCATCATCTCTTGCAAAACCGTTTTTTCACCGTCGGTCTCGCCGGCGCGTTTTATTGTTTACTGGTGGGTTGTGAAGAGCAGCGAATGGAAGAGCATACCTTCCATGGACAGGTAAACGGGGATATCCAGGGTATCCCGGGCGGTAACTCATTGGGTGACTTGCCGGGGCCGATTTATTCGTCACAGGCCGCTTCCCCGATTCATTGGCAGCCTTGGTCGAAAGCCAGTCTTGAAATGGCGCATAACTCGCAACGTCTCGTCCTGGCTGTGATCGCCATGCCGCAGCAACCTTCCTTCCTAGAAATTCTTCAAGAACTCTCCTCGGATATGCCGACGGTTGAATTGATCAATTCGACCTACGTCCCCATTCTGATCGATGGCGATGCTATCAGGGAACTCGGGATAATAAGTGGCGAGCTTTGTGCAGAAATCGGAAAAGACCTGCAACTCCCCTTGCTGGTCTGGATGACTGCAGAGGGGAATCCGGTCGCATGGGTGCCTATACCATCTAAAGAATACGGCTCTGTGATTGAATTTTTCGGCCAGTCGCATGCGATAATAGCGCGGACATGGGTGGAAGACGCCGATTACGTCAGAACCAACAGCCGTCTCGATCAGGCGAGCAGGCGGACGCGCATGCTGCAGCGGCAGAAGGATGTCAAAACCAGCGACGCACCCACCGACGACGCACAGCGTGCATTGCGTCAGCTTACCTCGTTTTATGATCCGCTGTCCCGAACCTTCGATGAGGCTGGCGGTTTGTTTCCCGTTGGAGTGTTGGATGTCCTGGCGATGTCTGCCAAGATGGAAAGCCTCCCCGTTGATCTGCGCGTCAGATCGCTTAAGGTTCTCGATTCCCTACTGGACGATCTCTTGGTGAGCGCAATGTTCGATCCCCTTGACGGGGGCGTCTACAGCGCCAGAAGGGGTGTGTCATGGTCGTTTCCCGTTTTTCACCGGGACTGTTCCAGTCAGGCACGTGTGATTGTAAGTCTGCTGAACGCCTACGAGGCGACTGGCGATAAACGCGCTCTCGACAGAGCGATGGGTGTCCTCGGATTCGTGCAGGGTAAATACATGACAGAAGCCGGGCTTTTCACCTTCGGCTCAGTTACGTCTGGCGATGTCGGCAAATGGCTCTGGCTTTATGAGGATGTTGAGGAACTCATCAGTATGGAGGAAATGCCGGCCTGGATGGCTTACTCCGGGATGAAAGCGAGCGGGAACCTGCCATCTGAACTCGACCCGCTGCGTATCCATCTAAGGGGTAACAGCATCGCATTTGCGAAATCCGCTGAGGAAGTGGCGGAGCAGTTGGAGATTAATCCCGCGCGAGCAAGTGCTCTCATAGAAAGCTCACGATTGAAAATCCTGGAAGCCCGTAACAGGCGGATGTCATTGCCTCACGCAGATCTCCAACCGAATGCGGTCTCCACTTTCAGAATGATCTCTGCTTACGCAACGGCCTACAGGGTGACAGGGCAGACATCCTACCTCGAACTCGCATCAGAAACCCTAGCTAAGGCCAAGCAGCACTTTGCGGAAGGCCCCCGCTTGAAGGTTTATTCGGGTGATGCCCCTGGCAGTATCTTGGCAGCGCGCGCCTTTGTTTATGGCACTGCGATACAGGCCGCACTCGATGTCGAAGCAGTAAGCCTGAAAGGGGACTGGTTGCTTTGGGCCGGTGACCTTTCCAGCACTGTGGCCGAGGAATTTACCTCAGAAGCATACATCAGGGAAAGTCCACGCTCCGCCGATTTGACCCGGTTGCCGATCTCGGATCCGTTGATGATTTTCGATGAATCGACCCTGGGACTCCTCGCCATGTCAGAGTCTCGTCTGGAGGCGCTAGGGATACCCCTTGTTTCCGCTCTAAAGGAAAAGCTGACCTCTTTTCCCATCAGCGCCATCGATAATCCCATTCTTCACAGCGACCTGATCCAGGCCGCGCTGATGCAAAGTTTTTCCATCACCTACATATTCGACAAAGACACGCCTGAGAAACTAAAAGAAGCTCTGGCAAAGAGCCCGCTGAAAGGTGTGCACCGACGCCTTGTGCTGCCATCGGATCCGCCGCACCTAGTTCCGAAACCCGGCGAGGCAGTACGCCTCGCTCCGAATGGTGCGGTGAGTCCGGTTAGATCCCCATCGGATGTTCGTGTTCCATCCTTGCCATGAACGAAAAAAAATCCAACATCAGACCACTTCAGAAAGCTAAACCATTTGAAATGAGATTCCGTAAAGTATCGATTGCCATAGCTTGTTGTTCACTGTCGCTGTTTCCAGTAAGCGCTGATATCATCTTGATGAAAAACGGGGAAAAGCTGGAAGGGAACGTTCTGCGCGAGGAAGGGGACGATTACGTGGTTGAGATACAGGTTACGACAAGTATCCGCGATGAGAAACTCATCCCCCGTGCCGAGGTTTTAAAGATCGAGAAGGTGCCGGAATTTGAAAAGGCGTTCACCGCCATCGTGGATTTGTGTCCCGCTCCGGAACTCCTCTCCGTGGAGGGATATGAGGAGCGTATCAATAAACTTAGGGGATACATCGAGGCTTTCCCAAAAAGCCCAAAAAACCCGAAAGTGGTGGTGATGATCAAGACTCTTGAAGAGGAGATGGCGCTCATCAAGGGTGGCGCAGTCAAGTTCGGTGAGGAAATTATTTCCGCAGAGAATTATGAGGCGAATGCCTATGGATATGATGCCCTCATCGCGGAAAAGAGGATCCGAGTCTCGGTAACCAAGAGAGATTTTCTAGGCGCGCTGAGGGGATTCGATTCCTACGAGACGAGTTTGGGATCTCCGGAAGGGTATGCCGGTCTTTCGTCCCTGATGGTCCAAGTGTTGGAGGCCTACCGTGTGAGCATCGAGGAGAGCTTGGCAGGCATCGAAGGCCGCGTGGCGGCGAGGATGTCAGGTCTCGCTCGCATGTCGCCCAAGGACAGGACGAAATCGCTCCGCGCCATTGATACCGAGCTATCGCAAGTCGAGGAACGCTTCCTACAAGAAAAGTCAGGACAAATGAAATGGATTACTCCACATGCGTTTCACAAGGAGTCTCTTGAGGAAGCCCAGCGGCAGGTGACCACCGAGATGACGAGGCTCGAACAACGAGAGCCGGAACCCGGAGTCCTGCCCGCTGAATTTTACCGTTCAGCTTGGGCAAAGCTTGAAGTGGGGACGGATGAGGACAAGGAGCTTGTTCTAGAGGATGCGAAAGCGAAGAAGCTGCCGGAAAGCTATCTTGCAAAGTTGCGCGTACGTGCGGGTCTTCCTCAAGAGTGAACGAACGGTTATGACAAGCAGGAACGCACAGAAAAGCCGCAAGACGGCGGAGACAGAGATAAACCTGGAAATCAATCTAGACGGAACGGGTATCTCGGAAGTTGACACCGGTATCCCATTTTTCGACCACATGCTTACCTTGTTTTCTAAGCATGGACTCTTCGATCTGAGAGTCGGTGTGCGAGGCGATATCAAGGTTGATTTTCACCATACTATTGAGGACACCGGCATTGTGATCGGTGAATGCATGCGTGAGGCGCTTGGCACGAAAGAAGGCATCCGCCGCTACGGCTGCGCCTATCTGCCGATGGACGAGACTCTGGCCCGCGTCGTGGTTGATCTCAGTAACCGCCCGCATCTCGAGTTCCGCGCGCCCGCCGGTACGCCTTCCGCGCCGAACATGCCCTTCACTCTTGTTGAGGAATTCTGCCGCGCGATCGCCTCCAACCTCCGTGCGAACATCCATGTCGAGCTACTCTACGGCCGCGACGGGCACCATATCGCCGAAGCCATCTTCAAAGGGCTCGCC
>CAMCXJ010000076.1 GCA_945883455.1 Prosthecobacter debontii | reverse complement strand
TACGGTACGTCCCACACCTTCCCGCTCACCGGCTACCATCGTTTCCACCAAACCAGCGGCACCCGCGGCAAGCCCCTCATCTGGCTCGACGATCCCGGCAACTGGACATGGATCCTCGACAACTGGGAATGGGTCTGGCGCGGCGCAGGCGTGAAAGCCGGCGACATCGCATTTTTCCCTTTCTCGTTCGGCCCGTTTCTCGGCTTCTGGGCGGGCTTCGAAGCGGCGACGCGCATGGGCGTCCGCGCCGTCCCCGGTGGCGGGCTTTCCTCGGAAGACCGGCTGCATCTGTTAGTGCAAAGCCAATCAACTATCCTCTGCTGCACACCGACCTACGCCCTGCGCCTTGCCGAGGTGGGGGAAAAAATCAAGCTCCCGGTCTCATCGCTCGGCATCACGAAAATCATCGTCTGTGGTGAACCCGGCGGCAGCATCCTAGAAACCCGCCAACGTATCGAAACCGCCTGGCAGGCTCGTGTTTACGACCACCATGGCATGACCGAGATCGGCCCGGTTTCCGTCAGCTCGGAATCCGATCCAAACCTGCTCCTGCTACGGCATGAGTCGTACTTCTGCGAGGTGATCGACACCACCACCGGCTCCCCCACCCCGTTGGGAAAAACCGGCGAACTCGTCCTCACCACCCTCGGCCGCTACGGCTCGCCCCTGCTGCGCTACCGGACAGGCGATCTCGTCATGCCCGTCGCACACGAAGATCATTTCGCCCTCCGTGGCGGTGTCCTCAGCCGCACCGATGACATGGTCGTCATTCGTGGCATCAACATCCACCCGAGTTCCATCGACGCCATCGTCCGCTCGTTTCCCGACATCGCCGAATATCAGGTGGAAATCGACCACCGCCCCGCCCTTGCCGAGATCAGCCTGACCGTCGAGACCACCGAAGAACCCGCCATCGCGCTCGCCCAAAAACTCCGCTCCACCTTCACCCTTCGCATCCCCGTCACCGCCGCCGCCCCCGGCACCCTCCCTACCTTCGAGGTAAAAGCCAAACGCTGGAACATTCTCCGCTAAATCTTTCTTCCACCGCTCCCCGATCCCCGATCCCCGATCACTCCTCCCCACCATGATCCACGTCAGCCAACTCTCCAAAACCTACGAAACCCCGGGCGAAGCCATCCGCGTTCTCGACCACCTCGACCTCACACTCGCCGCCGGGGAAACCGCCGCCATCATCGGCCCATCCGGTTGCGGGAAATCCACGCTTCTCAATCTTCTCGGCGCGCTCGATCGCCCGTCCTCCGGTTCCATCACCATCGGCGATCAGGATATTTCCACCTTCTCGGAGGAACAGGCCGCCGCTTTCCGCAACCACTCACTCGGCTTCATTTTCCAACAACAGCACCTCCTCCCGCAGCTCAACGTCCTCGAAAACGTCCTCGTCCCCCGCCTCGCCGGCGATTGGCAGGAACCCGCCGACGATACGGAAAAGCGCGCCCTTCAACTCCTCGAAAGCGTCGGTCTTTCAGGCCGCCTTAACCACCTTCCCTGGCAGCTTTCCGGTGGCGAAAAACTCCGCACTGCCGTCGCCCGCGCCCTCATCAACCGGCCCAAACTCATCCTCGCCGATGAACCCACCGGCTCACTCGACCCCGCCTCCACCGACACCATCGCCGACCTCCTCCTCGCCCTCAACCGCGACCACGGCGTCACCCTCATCGTCGTCACCCACAACGCCGCCCTCGCCCAGCGTATGGGCAAAACCTTCGAGCTGAGAAGCGGCAAGCTCCACTGACAAGAAGCGGTAAATATTCAACTTTCAATCTGATTCTTTTCATGTTTTGCTGCGGCTATGCCACTTGATCTTCGAATCAACGAGATTCATCCCATTTCCGATTTCGTCCGTAATGCCAGTGCTCATACCGCAAGGATTCGCCGAACGAAGCGGGCGGAAATCCTCACCCAGCATGGCCGCCCAAGCCTCGCGGTGATGCCGGCCGAGGAATACGAACGCTTGTCCGCCGCCGCCGAATATCTCGATAGCATCGAGGCGATTCGGATCGGCCTCGAGGCTGCGGAGGCGGGACGGTCAAAACCTTTGTCCGAAGCGGCTCTCGGGTGGGAAGTGCTCTGACCGATCATGCTCCACCGGGTAATCATCACCGATCCGGCGGACGAGAATTTCCGCGACCATTTCCAATGGATCCGGGAACGCTCCCCCCAAGGTGCGGAAGCGTGGCGCACCCGCATCATCAACGCCATCAAATCACTTGAAATCGCACCGGAGCGCCATGCACTTGCAAGGGAATC
Source organism: Prosthecobacter debontii (assembly GCA_945883455.1). Lineage (GTDB taxonomy): Bacteria > Verrucomicrobiota > Verrucomicrobiia > Verrucomicrobiales > Akkermansiaceae > Luteolibacter. The sequence continues at coordinate 7,444 of CAMCXJ010000076.1, read as the reverse complement.
CGCCGCTTTCCCTGTCGAGATCCGCTGCCTGCTTTCAGGAAAGAACCGCTCTGCATTCCGTATCCTTTACCAGATTAAAGGCGACGAGGTGCGGGTGCTCTCAATCCGCCGACCTTCACAGGATCTCATGGAGCCAGAGGACCGCTCAGAATGATCAATTCGCCCATTTGACATAAACCCAGCTTTAGTGAGAATGTCACCATGAAAAGCACCTTGGATCTTCCCGACCCTTTGATGCGGCAAATCAAGATCCTCAACGCTGGAGAAGGCCGGAAGCTGAAAGATCTGGGTCTAGCCGCAGCCAACCCATTGCGCCAAGCCGATCGTCTTCAATCCCTGATCACCGATCACCGATCACTCGGCACTTCTTCATGACATCTTCCGCCTTCATCCTCCGCGGCCTCCGCCATTACCGCAGCGCTTACCTCGGCGTTCTGTTAGGTTCCGCGCTCGGCGCGATGGTTCTGTTAGGTGCGCTTTTCGCTGGCGATTCGGTGAAATCCACCCTCCGCCAGATCGCCGAACAGCGCACCGGAAGCACCACGCTCGTCCTCGCCGGTGGCGAGAATTTTTTCCGTGCCAGCCTTGCAAATGACCTCCCCGGCACTGCGCCTGTCCTCCAGCTCCGCAGCCAGGTCGATACGCCATCTGGCCGCTCGACCGGCCAGGTCAACCTGTTCGGTGTCACTCCGGAGTTTTGGAAATTCGCTCCCGGAAACACCGCCCCGCCCGCCCTCGGCGAACGCGCCTGGGCGATCAACCGCGAGCTCGCCCGCACCCTCGATCTCAAAACGGGCGATACCCTCGTCATCCGTCTCGGCAAACCCGGCCTCGCTTCGCGCGACGCCCCGCTTTCCGGCGAGCCCGAGGAACTGATCACCATCCGCGGCACCGTCGCCGAAATCCGCGAGGACGACGCCTTGGGACGCTTCAATCTCCAAGCCACCCAACTCCCCGCACCGGCTATTTTTCTCCCAATCGAAGCTCTCGCCGCCGCCATCGAGCGCACGGACAGCGCCAACCTCCTACTGTTTCGCGAAACCCTCAGCACCGATGAAGCCACCGCCCGCATCCGCAAATCCGCCCAACTCGCTGATTACGGACTCTCCCTGTTAGATGTCCCGCTCTCTAGTTCTACCGAGATCCGCACCGACCGCATTTTTCTCCCTACTCTCATCGAGGAAAAACTCCGCGCCCTCCTACCGTCATCCCGCCCCGTTCTCACCTACCTCTCTAACACCATCGCAGCCAACGGCAAGGAAACACCCTACTCGATGGTCACCGGCATCGATCCCGCCGCCGTATCCTTTATCCCCGACGATCTCGCGCCCGACCAGATCGTCCTCAATTCCTGGGAAGCCGAAGACCTCGCTGCCAAGCCCGGCGACGCCGTCACACTCCGTTATTTCACCCTCGGATACGGCAATCAGCTCGTTGAGAAATCCTCCGATTTCCGCGTCCACAGCATCGTCCCGCTGGAAGGAGCCGCCGCCGACAAACTCTGGATGCCTGATTTCCCCGGCATCGCCGAAGCGGACAATTCCGCCGACTGGACTTCCGGCCTGCCGCTCGATCTCGCCCGCATCCGCGAGAAAGACGAAACCTACTGGGACGACCACCGCGGCACGCCCAAGGCATTCATCTCCCACGACGCCGCCCGCGCCATGTGGAGCAACCGCTGGGGCAACGCCACCTCGCTCAGAATAAGGAGCGGGGACATTCCTGTTCCCGAGCTGGAAAGAAAAATCCTGGAAACCCTCACCCCCGCCGACGCCGGATTGCTTGTCCGCGACATCGCCACCGAAAGCCAAAGCGCCGCTTCTTCTCCCGTCGATATCGCCAGCCTGTTCCTGAGCATGTCGTTTTTCCTGATCCTCGCCGCCGTCGCTCTAACAGCCATGTTGTTCCGCTTCAATGTCGAGCAGCGCAACCACGAGTCCGGCCTCCTCGCCGCCCTCGGCATTTCCGCGAAAAAAATCCTCCGCTGGCGGCTAATGGAAGGCCTCGTCGTCGTCACGCTCGGCGGCACACTCGGAGCACTGCTCGCCTTTGCCTACACCCGTGGCTTGCTGCTTTTTCTCGAATCCATCTGTAACCGGGGCGATGACCGCATGTTCCGCTTCCACGCTGCTACGGCATCCATAGTAGGCGGCATCATCGGCTTCGTTTTCCTGATGATGACCACGATCTGGTTCGTCACCCGCCGCCAGGCGAAACGCTCCGCCAGCCTACGCCTCGAATCCGGTAGCGAGGAAATCCTCCGCAGCGGGAAATCCCGCGCCCGCTGGATCGCGCCCGCAGCGGCCGTCAGCGGTGTCGCCGCCCTTTTGGGATCGAAAATGATCGGTGCCCAAGGCGCGTTTGTTCTCGCTGGATTTTCCTTCCTCATCGCCGGCCTCGCGCTCTTCCGCGTGGCTGGAACATCTCGCTCCAGTCCGTCTAAGGAGCGTCTCGCTCCGCCTCTAACCATCCCCCACCTCGCTCGGCTCAACATCGCCCGCCGCCCAGCCCGTTCGCTGGTCGTCGTCGGCAGCCTCGCCGCCGGGCTTTTCCTCGTCGTTTCCGTCACCGCTTTCCAGAAGCACGGCGGCGGCGATTGGCAGAAACGCTCCGCCCGCTCGGGAGGCTTCGCGTTCTGGATCGAAACCACCTCCCCGGTCCACCGCAGCTCCGCCTCGGACTCCACCGCCGACATCCTCAACCTCGGCGACCAACGCGGAAAACTCGGCGATATCCTCCCCTTCCGCATCGGTGCAGGCGACGACGCCTCCTGCTTCAACCTCAACTCCGTCACCCGTCCCCGCCTTCTCGCCACCGACACCGCCGCCCTCGAAGAACGCGGTTCCTTCACCATCAAATCCACCGCCCCCGGCATCGAGCCGACTTGGAAATCCCTGCGCGAAGGCGACGCCCTCCGCGCCTTCATCGATGAAACCACCCTGATGTGGGTGCTCAAAAAAAAGCCCGGCGACCGCATTGACTACACCGATGAACAGGGCAACACCTTCCCGCTTGAAATCGCCGGCACTCTCACCGGTTCCGTTTTCCAAGGCAGCTTCATCGTCGATGAACAACGCTACCTCGAACGCTTTCCCTCCACTGGCGGCTATCAGCTTTTCCTCGCCGAAACCTCCAGCGATCTAACAGAAACGAGAGCCATTCTCCAAAGTTCCCTAACCGACCTCGGCGCCACCGTCACCACCACCACCGACCGCCTCGCTGCTTTCAACAGTGTGGAAAACACCTACATCTCCATCTTCAACGTGCTGGGAGGCCTCGGGGTGATCCTCGGAGCCGCCGGCCTCGGCATCGTCACCGCCCGCAACCTAGCTGAACGCCAACATGAGTTCACCCAGCTCCATCAGATCGGCATTTCCCGCAAAATCATCCGCTCCCTCATCATCCGCGAGACCCGCCAATTCATCCTCTGGGCCATCGGCATCGGACTCCTTGCCGCCCTCATTTCCATCCTCCCCGCCCTCCCGAAAACCGGCCTGCTCACCACTCTTTCTTGGATCACCGCCCTCGCCATCCTATTCCTCCTCACCGCCTCGGCGTGCGCCTGGATCGCTTACCGGAAGTCGGCTCTTTTGCGGGCGCAATAAGGCTAGGCCAGCGGAACCTTCGGTATTGCCAATCTGCAGATTCGGTAATACCTTCCGAGCATGACAACGATCTCACTCAAGGTTCCCGACGAGCTGATTGCCCGGATGGATGCGGTCGCCCGCGCCAAACGGACCAGTCGCTCGGCCTTGCTTCGCGAAGCCTTGGAGGAAAAGCTCAAGGCCGTCGCCCGCAAAGCCCCACCAAGTCTATTCGAGCGAAGCGCGGATCTGTGCGGAAAAGGATGCAGCGGGCTGGGTGATCTTGCTTCCAATCCAAGACATCTCGAAGGATTCGGATCGTGAACGAAATCCTCATCGATACCGGCCCTTTGGTGGCGTATCTGGATCGCAGCGACCGGGATCACATGTGGGCGAAAGATGCCTTCAAACAGCTCGTTCGCCCCTTGCTGACCTGTGAGGCGGTCATTGCCGAGGCTCTCTTCCTGCTGCGGCGCGGCGGTATCGATCCGGACGGCCTGCTCTGCCTGATCAGCCGCGGGCTGGTAGTGCCTGATTTTTCGCTGGTGACAGAGATCGGCGCGATTCATCAGCTGATGAAAACCTACCGCAATATTCCGATGTCACTGGCCGATGCCTGTCTGGTCAGGATGGCGGAGATTCATGAACATTCCAAGGTCATGACCTTGGATTCTGACTTCGTGGTTTATCGGAAATCCCGCCGAAAGGTCATACCTCTCCTGCGTCCGGAGCGCTGATTTGAAAACGCGATCACCGGCAGATTCTCACAGACCCGGTGCCACGAGGAGCCTGATCTAGGGAGAGGAAAGAGTTTGAACCACGGATCAACGCGGATGTACACGGATAAGAATGGGAAATCAGGGTCGAAAAAGCTTCAATGCCCTGCCAGCGCCCCCTAGGCATCTGAAATTCGCCTTTTATAAACGGATGATTCCCCGTCCATCTGCGTTCACCTGTCCGTCGTCTTGTCCGCCGTAGCTTTAGCGAAGGAGGAAACCTCGGCGAAGTCGGATCCGTGGTTCTCTTCTACAATTTACCCGAGCTTCGCCCTAGTGTAGAACTCTGCCCGGTGACTTCTCTCCCGACGATTGACTTGGGTATCCCGCGCCCTACGATTCCCATAATGATATCCCGTTGCCTCTTTCTCTCCTGCCTCCTGGCAAGCGCCGCGATGGCCGCCGAGGCTTGGCCGCAATTCCGCGGGCCGACCGGCCAAGGCATCGCAAGCAGCCCCGGTCCTCTCAAATGGAGCAAGGATGCTGGGATCGCCTGGAAAGTCCCGCTTACTTCCCAAGGCTGGTCGTCGCCCGTAATCGCCGATGGAAAAATTATCCTCACTGGCTCACGCAAGGATGGCGACACCGCTCATCTAACCGCTTTCGCCCTCGACGTCGCCACCGGCAAAAAACTCTGGAGCATCGATCTTTTCAAGCCCACCGCCGAGGAAACGGTCGCCATGCACGGCAAGAACAGTTTAGCTTCCTCCACTCCGGTGATTGCGGACGGTGTGGTTTATGTCCACTTCGGCCACATGGGCACCGCCGCATTGCGCCTCGATGATGGCGAGGTCATCTGGAAAAATCAGGTTTCCTACAAACCGATGCACGGCAACGGCGGCTCACCTGTCATCGTCGGCGATCTGCTCGTAGTGAACGCGGACGCCGAGATCGATCCCACCATCGTCGCTTTTAACCGGGAGGACGGCACCATCGCATGGCGCACCCCGCGCGGTCAGGAAGTGCGCAGCAAGTTCTCCTTTAGCACCCCGCTTGTGGTCGAGACAGATGGCCGCACCGAAATCCTAAGCGCGGCCAGCGGCATGATCGGAGCCTACGCGCCCGAGGACGGCCGCCTGCTTTGGAAAGCCACTTACGGCGAGGGCTATTCCGTGGTGCCCCGTCCCATCGTCGCCGAGGGCATGGCCTACGTCGCCACTGGTTACAACGTTCCCAAGCTTATCGCCATCCGCCTCGGCAAGGCCACCGGCGATGTCACGAAAACCCACATCGCATGGGAAGTGACGCGCCGGATGCCGAAAACTCCGTCCATGATCGCCACCGGCGGACAGATCCTCGCGCTCGACGACACCGGCACGCTCACCAGTCTCGACGCGAAATCCGGCGAGCCGACCTGGAACGAAAAGCTCCCCGGAAATTTCTCTGCCTCGCCGATTCTCACAGGCGACACCCTCTACGCCGTGACCGAAGACGGAGTTTGCTACGTCGTAAAAATCTTTCCCGCCGCCGCGAAGATCCAATTCGAAACCGACCTTGCCGAACGCACGCTGGCCTCACCCGTCCTCCTCGATGGCGCCCTTTATCTGCGCACCGAGAATCATCTTTGGAAAATCACCGGCGAGTGATTTATCCCACCATGCCAGCTTTATGAAATCCCACCTCATCGCCGTCGCTCTCTCGCTGGTGCTTTCCGGCGAAATGAAACTTCCCGGAGGCCTCGGAACCTATCAGGTCAAAGGCAAGCTCACCCGTGAAGCATTCACAGCCACCTATCAAAGCGCGGGCGACCGCGGCATGATGTCACTGAAACGCCCCGCACCCTGATAGAGACCGACAGTGGATCACGGTATCGCACTTGTCCGCGATGCGGCACGATGATTTAAACAACACAACAACCATTCTTACTCATGTCCGCCCTCAAACTCACCCGTACCCAATGGCTGATCTGCACCATCGCCGCCTTGGGTTTTGCCTTCGACATCTATGAGCTGCTAATGCTGCCGCTGATCGTCGGGCCCGCCCTGCAGGAACTCATCGGCGCGGCGCCTGGCTCGCCGGAGTTCAACAGTTGGATCGGGAAACTGTTTTTCATCCCGGCCATCGCGGGCGGCATCTTCGGCCTGCTGGGCGGGTATCTAACAGATCGCCTCGGGCGTCGCCGGGTGCTGACGTGGAGCATTCTGCTTTATGCTTTTTCGGCCTTCGCGGCCGGATACTCAACGAGTGTGGAAATGCTGTTGTTCTTCCGCTGCCTGGTTTTCATCGGCGTGTGCGTCGAGTTCGTCGCGGCGGTGGCATGGCTTGCCGAGCTGTTCCCGGATCCGAAACAGCGGGAGAAAGTGCTCGGCTACACGCAGGCGTTCTCATCCCTCGGCGGCCTGATGGTGGCGGTGGCCTACGGCATTTGCGTGAAGTATTCCGGCAGCTTTCCAGCGATCCATTTTCCCGATTTCCTCAGCGGAATGTTCGGGGGAGGCACGGTGGGGGACGAGCATGCCGCCTGGCGCTACACCCTCATGTCCGGCGTGATTCCCGCCATCCCGCTGATCCTCATCCGACCCTTCCTGCCCGAGTCCCCGGCGTGGGCGCAGAAGAAGGCGGCGGGCACCCTCAAGCGCCCCAGCATCCGCGAGCTATTCACCCCGGAGCTCCGCCGCACCACGCTTATTACCACCGCGATGTTTGCCATGGCCTACGGTGCCGCATTCGGAGCCATCCAGCATATCCCGCGCATCATCCCGGGTCTACCGGAAGTGAAGGCCGCTTCGCAGGCCGCCTCGGCCGCCGCTGCCAAAGCGAATGCCGGCAAACCTGCGGATGTCGTCAAGAAAGCCTCCATCGTTGCCGGTAAAAAGGCGGAGCAATCCATCGCGGCGAACACCACCAAGATCCAGGAAGTCGGCGGCTTGGTAGGTCGCTTCATGCTGGCGTATCTGGCCGTCATCATCATCAGCCGCCGCAAGCTGCTGCGGCTCTTCGTCATCCCCGGCTTGATCGTCATGCCTCTGGTCTTCGCCTACTGCGGCGTAACCGGACTCATGCCCTTGCAGATCGGCATCTTCTTCGCAGGCTTGCTCACCGTCGGGCAGTTTAGCTTTTGGGGAAATTACCTGCCGCGCGTCT
>CAMCXJ010000075.1 GCA_945883455.1 Prosthecobacter debontii | reverse complement strand
GCGTTGACCTCCACCTCTACCTCAAGTGCGTCCACCCCGCGCAACGCTGCCGAATACAGTTTTGTAATCATTTGAACACGTCCAGATGAAACTGGATCGATTCAGATGACAAGCGCGAATCTCTTGGCTTCAAAGGGTCAATTGATCGCTGTCGGCTTTCCAGAATGGGTTCGTAGCGCCGCCCTTGGAATCGATGCCGGTTACATCTGCCTTGGTGATGACGGCCGCGCGTCCATCGTAATAGACAACCAGCGCTTTGTTCTGATGGCGGTATGCGATGGCCGTTTTTGATGAGTGCTCGATGAAAGGCATATCACAGGTGATGAATGCAGCGCTGGCGCTTGGGTTGGTTAACCGCGCCTGTTTCAGCGCCGTGCCTTGTAGAGGAGTTGTGTAGCCGAAACAGATATCCAAGGTCGTGTTTTTCGCCGATTTTTTGCGAACCACGGCCGCATCCATCAGCGCGAGGGGAACGGAAAAATCAGTTGATCCGCTGCCGGAAAAGGTGGCCAGCTCTCCTTTAATTTGGCTGATGAAATCCGGGTTTTCGAACCATTTGTAGGTGATCCCTGTTGGCACTTTGTTAGCGTCCACCTGCTTAGCCTCGGGCGGGGCAAAGGATCCGCCGTTATCCGTTGCGTAGCTGATGTTCGCGATCTGGAGCTGCCTGAGTGCGCCCAGCGTCGCTGACCGGTCGGCGGATGCCCGGAAACGAATGGTTGCAGTGGCGGAGATCGCGACAAGCACGGCGATGATCGTGATGACCACCAACAATTCGATGAGGGTGAAGCCGGCCGAGTGTTTAAAATGTGAGCGCTTCATGTAAGGGATAGTAAAAATTAGATACGAGCGCCGAGCCTTGAAAGAGATCAGATATTGGCTCGACCGAATTTTTGCAAGAGTCTTGCCTCTAGCGCACCACAAGCAAGTACCATGCCGATCGGTTCAGCAGCTTCGGCCTCCAAGCAAGTCATGCTCACCCCGTCCAGCCCGCAGGGCGTGATGGCGAGGAAAGGCGGTAGCGACTCGCGGGTGACGTTGATTGCAAACCCGTGCATCGAAACCCATTTCCGCACGCCCACACCGATGGAAGCGAGCTTGCGGTTCTCCACCCAAACGCCCGTCATACCCTCCCTTCGGCTTGCGGATATGCCGAGATCCGCGCAGGCGGCGATCAGCGCGTCCTCGATGAGACGCAGATGGAGATGCAGGTCACGGCCGCGCGGATTGAGGTCGAGGATGAGATAGCCGACGAGCTGCCCCGGGCCGTGGTAGGTGGCTTGGCCGCCGCGATTTGTTTCGCAAACCGGATGCGGCAGGGTTGTGGTGGAGCGGAGGGAGGATTGGTCGCGCAGGCGGCCGATGGTGTAGACCGGCTCATGCTCTAACAGAAAAATGGTATCGCCGATCTCGCCTGCGAGGATCGCCGCGACGGCGTTTTCCTGAATCGCCAGACCGTCGGCGTAGGAAACGGGATGCGTGATGCGCTGGATGTCCAAGGGCGGCTTCATTGTTTGGTCATCGCCTGTTTCCTCCGGTAAACCGCCAGCCACTCGCGCCCTTCGCGACCGGGGTAGGCGGCTTTCGGCACCGATGCCGTTTCCCGCTCGAACCATGGTGAGAAAAGCCCGTCCAGTTCCCCGATGCTGGTGGGAAACGGCGGCCCTGACCACTCCTCGTCGGGATCGTAGGGAGTCAGGAAAAACACGCCGACGAGGCAGCCGCCCGGTATGACCAGTTCCGCGCAGGCCGTTGCGTAATCCATTCGCCGCGCCGGATCGATCGCGCAAAAGCACGTGTGCTCGAAGATCGCGGAGAAACGTTTCCCCTCCCTCCATCCGGCGTCGAGGAAATCACCGAGCTCATAGCTCTCCCCACCGACCTTGGGATGTGAGCGCGCGCGGAGGATCGCCTCCTCTGCGAGATCGAGTCCCAGCGCCGAGAAGCCCTTCTTCGCTAGTGCGCGGACATCGTGACCTGTCCCGCAACCCGGTATCAGCACCGCGCCGTCGCCCCAAATTTCCGGATCCGCTTTTTCTAACAGTTCCAGCAAAGGCGGTGCGGGTGCGCCCTTTTCCCATGGCGTCTCACCCCTAAGGTATCGTTCGTTCCAGTCGGTCATAATCTCAGATCAAATGCCTATCTAACAACTTCGCCCTGATCGGATCGGAGGCTTGGAGGTGGGCGAGGCCGATGGCCAGCGCGTCCGCCGCGTCGGCAGGTGGAGTTTCGGCGAGGCCGAGCAGCGCGCGCACCATGAAGGCCACCTGCGCCTTGTTCGCCGTGCCTTTTCCGACCACGGCCATCTTGATTTTTCGCGGTGCGTATTCGTAAACCGGCAGGCCGTGATCCGCCGCCGCGATGAGCGCCGCCGCCCGTGCCGCGCCCATGGTGATCGCGGTGCGGTGGGATTGCACATAGATAATCCCCTCCACCGCCACCTCGTCGGGCTGGTGCTTCGCGATGACATGCGCGAGGTGCGTGCGGATCGCGGAAAGCGCGGCGGACTGCGGGATGGACTGCGGGATAGTGATCACATCGTAGGCCAGCACCGTGGGTTTGCGCGGATCGCCCTCCAGCACAGCGTAACCCGTGTTCCGGACGGCGGGATCAACAGCAAGGACGCGCATGCAGGGAGTAAGGCCACGCGGCGCGGTGCAGGGAAGCGGGAAGTTTTCTCAGAAATGGAAGACCAAGCCTCCGTTAAAGCCTTTGTCAAAGTCCTTGGGGGTGGTTAGGGGAAACAGGTATCCGGCTCTGATGTCGAGGCCGGAGATGACCCCGTAGCTGACGCCGACGAGGCCTTCGAGGTTGATGTCGCCCTTGTCGGCGCCGTTGAGCGGGGTGGAGCCGGTGACTTCGAGGTGGAGGTGGAAAAGGCCGGCAGTGGCGTGGCTGTGTCCCGCATGATCGGCGTGGTCGGCCGCTTTTTTCCCGAAGGATTTCACGAGTCCGACGCCGTAAACGAGCTCGGTTTCGTCCGCGTCGAAGCCGTGCTCGATGGCGATACCGGAGTTCAGCGTCCACCCCTTTCCAAGGTCGTTCCACATGGCGATGCCCGGGGCGATGGCTGTCTCGCCGCCGAAGCGGCTGCTTCCTGTCGGCAGCACGACCTCCATCTGCGCGGTGAGGAGGAAACGCTCGCTTTCGATGAGCAGGGCGCGGGGCACGATGGCGAGATCGCCGAATCCGGAGCCGGTGGCTTCACCTTCCTCGTCCTCCCAGACGTAGGGGAGTTCCACGATCATTCCGAGGCGCTTGGTGAAGGCCCACTCCAGCTCGATCTCGGATTCGTGTTCCGCGACGCCGTTGCCCACGCGGTAGGTGTGATCGATGAAAAGGTCGCGGCCGGTGAAGGCGGGCTCGATCCCGAATGAGTGGACGTAGGGCGCGCCGCTTTTGCTGAGGTGGATGTGCTCGAAGGGTTCGAGGAAATCCGCGGCGGTGGAGAGGGAGGCGGAAAGGGCGGAGATGATGAGGGCGCTTGCGATTCGTTTCATGGCACGGCGAATGAAGCGAGGCGGTAAAAAGGGTGCACGGATTAAATGCGAAAAAGTTACAATAATTATTTTAAGACGTTTAAAAGACGGCGTAAGGAGACAGAATGCCGCGTGGCCAAAAAGGGGAAAATCGCGGCGGGACGCCGCTTGCACGGCCTGCCGAGTGACGCGGCAGCTACAGTTTCCGCAGCAGGCTGGCGTGGAAGCCGTCGTGACCGGTCTCGGAGGGGAGGAGGTTGGTTTGGGAGAGGAGTTCATACACGCCGGGGCGTTTTTCGAGGAAGTGGGCGATTTGATCCTGGTTTTCCGAGGGCAGGATGGAGCAGGTGGCGTAGAGGAGCTTGCCGCCTGGCTTGAGCATGCGCGGATACTCGGCGAGGAGCTGGGCCTGGATGGAGCGGACGCGGTCGAGGGCGGCGGGCTTGAGGCGCCATTTGAGATCGGGCTGACGTTTCAGTGTGCCGAGGCCGGAGCAGGGGGAATCGATAAGCAGGGAGTCGGCGATGTCCGCGAAATCGGCGGGGGTCGTTTCGGTGATGGCTTTCGGGGAAATGGCGGTGGCGCGGGCGCGTTTCGCGCGGTGCTTGAGCTGGTCGAGTTTTTTCGCGTCCACATCCATCGCGAAGATGCGGGCTTCGTTGTCAGAGAGAGCGGCGAGGTGGAGCGCTTTGCCGCCGGCACCGGAACAGGCGTCGATGATGCGCTCGCCGGGCTGGGGGTCGAGGAGCGGAGAGATGGATTGCGAGGAGGGATCCTGGATCTCGATGCGGCCGTCGAGGCGCAGGGATTTGGGCAGCATTTTTCCGGGAGGCAGGGCGAGTGCGTGCGGGTGGCCGGGGAGCGGGGTGGCCTCGACCCCGTGCTCGGCGAGCCAGACGATGGTGTCGGGCACGGTGGCGAGGAGGGTGTTGACGCGGAGGAAAACGTTGGGCTTTTCGTTGAGCGCTGCGAGCTGGGGTTCCCAGAGATCGCCGAGCTCAGCGTGGCCGAGTTGGTCGAGCCAATCGGGGATGGACTGGCGGATGGCACGGGGTTGCTCGGGGAGTTTTTCGCGACGGGCTAGGATTTCGGCGGCGGGGAGGCCTTTGTATCCGTGCCATTCGGGAAGCTCATAACCCATTAGCAGCCATTGCGCGGTGAGGAGGGAGTTCGTTTCCTCGGAAGCCACCATGAACGCGAGGGCGCGGCGCCAGCGGGTGGTTTCGAAAAGGCTTTCGGCGACGAAATTCCGGTCACGCTTGCCCCATTTCGGGTTCGCCTCGAAGGCGGCGGCGAGCTCGTGGTCGAGGACGCGGTGGTTCACGAGGACGGACTTGGCGAGTTCGAGGGTGGAGACGCAGAGGTGGCGGTGCAGTTTCATAGACTTTAACTCTCAATGAAGAAGGTGGGCAGAAGAGGATGTGCTGGGAGCGGATAAGGGAAGGGTGAACTGCTGAAATTACATCCGCAGAATTCTGCTTGCCAGCGGCGGCGTCGAGTTTATCACTGATATTGCAACTTTGACAGGGGAGCGACTCACCAACACGGGTGTTTCGCTGAGATTCCGAAAGGAGGACCCTTGGAACCTGATGCGGTTAGAACCGCCGAAGGAAGTCGAGTGCCAAGGACAGCAGGATACGTAGGCCAGATGGCTTTCGTTGTTCCGCCGGTCGAGGCCCGTGGCTTCCCGGCTCAACAACGAAAGATCCGATCCATGAAAGCCGATCCCACTTCCTGTATTTTCCTACTCCTGAATGCTGCCGTTTGCCATGCCGCGGAGCCCGCCGTCGAGCCTTTGGTTCCCGGTCTGGCTCTCGAAACGCTGGTGGTGACGGGAGACATCTGGGACTCTCCGCTGGAGCGCCTTGCGGCGAGCGTGAGTATCCTCGACAGCGACAGCATGCAAAGCAACGGAGTGCGGCACTTCGGGGATCTGATCGATGGCATCCCCAACTTGACGACCACCGGCGGCACCTCTCGGCCCCGTTTTTTCCAAATCCGTGGTATCGGCGAGAACTCGCAATTCGAGGGCGAGACTCCGGATTCATCGGTGCGCTTTGTGGTCGATGACCTGGATTTCACGGGACTGGGCATGGTGGGCAGCACCTTCGACGTGAGTCAGGTCGAGGTGCTGCGCGGCCCGCAGGCCGGTGCGTTCGGGGCGAATGCGGCGGGCGGTATGATCCGCATGGTAACGAACGCCCCTACTCCCTACTGGACGGGAATGGCTGAAACCACCGTGGGGCAGGACAGCCTGTGGAGCGGCGGATTTGCCTTGGGTGGTCCGCTGTTGAAACGTAATCCCGAGGAACTGATGATGCGCATGTCGGTGGAGCATTCGCAAAGCGACGGCTTCCGCCGGAACGTGACCCTGAATGAGGACACCAATGCCCGCGATGAATGGATGGCCCGACTGCGCACCGTTTGGAATCCGGCCGCCGACCTGAGCATAGACAGCACGTTTTTCTACGCCAACCAGGACAATGGCTATGACGAATTCGCCCTCGATAACAACGGCCGGAACACGTTCAGCGACGAGCCCGGCCGCGATGAGCAGGAATCCATCGCGGGCAGCGTCCGAGCGACCTTCGACGGCTGGCAAGGCGTGCGGTTCTCCTCGGTGAGCTCCCTAGGTTCCGTGGATTCGCTCTACAGCTATGACCAGGATTGGACGAATGCATCTTATGCGGGATTTTCCGAACTCAACCGCGAGCGCGTGACGTTCAACCAGGAATTCCGCCTCGATTCGTCGGAGGGCGCGGAACGCATCGGCATGATCGATCGTTGGACGCTGGGAACATTTTTCTCCGTCGTGAATGAGGATGGCTTCAATACCGATACGAATCCGGGGCGCGTCAAGAGCCTCGACACAGATTACACTTCACGGAATTTCGCGGTCTTCGGGCAAGCGGCGCATGACTTGGATGATCGCAGCCGTGTTGTCCTTGGTTTGCGGACAGAGCACATCGAGATCGATGGCAACGGAGAGGCGCGCGAGGACGGGGTTTTCCAGACAGCCGTGAACGAGGGATATGACGATATCCTGCTCGGCGGGAAAATCGCTTACGAACATGATGTGAACGAGGAAGTGATGGCCTTTGTTTCGGCGACGCTTGGTTACAAATCAGGCGGGATCAACAACGACGCACGAATCGACATCGCGGGCGGCGATCCATTGAGCTACGATACGGAAACGCTGTGGAACTACGAGATCGGGCTGCGGGGTGCGGCTCTGGAAAACAAGCTTCAGGGTAGCCTGACCACGTTTTACACCATGCGCAGGGATTCGCAGATCAGGGATTCGGCGGGTCTTGGTGGAGACTACCGTTACTTCACCGACAATGGCGGCGACTCGGCGATCTATGGCATGGAAGCGGAAGGGGCGTATCAGCTGGTTGGCGATTGGTCCCTGCACGGCTCGCTGGCTTTTATGGGTTCGGAGCTAGAGCGCTTCACGCTCAGCAACGGCAACCCCGGCGGCGGAGGTCGCTTGCCCAACGCCCCTTCCTACGGCTATTCCATCGGCCTGCGCTACCAGCCCGTGGCAGGGTTTTTCGGAAACATCGAATTGCTCGGAAAAGCGGCTTACCTCGAATCGGTAAGCAGTGCGGAAGAGCGCAGCGGCTTCGATGTGCTGAACACCAGCATCGGCTACCGGGGCAAGCAGTGGTCGGTCACCCTGTGGGCGCGCAACCTGCTCGATGAACGTTACGACAAGCGGGTGTTCTTTTTCGGCAACGAAGATCCGGACTACACCGCCACGCGCTACACCTCCGCGGCCGATCCCCGCCAGATCGGCGTGACCGCACGCTACGAATTCTAGGGATATCCCATCGCTATGATCCTTGCAGCCATCGAGTGGCGGGCGGTTCTCGGAACCACTCCGCTGGAAATCATCGCCACGCTATGCTCGCTGGGAGGCGTCGTTCTGATCGCCCGGCAGCGGCAACTCGGTTGGCTGCTCGGGATCATCTGGGCCGTCATTTCCGCATGGCTGGCATGGACGGAGTGGCAGTTGGTTTCCGACGCCATTCTCTACGTCAGCTACGTGCCGATCCAGATCTACTGCTGGCTCTCATGGCAGCGTGCTGAGCGACAAGCAGCGTTCCGCCCCGCCTTTTTGGAAAACAGGACACGCCTGATTCTGTGCATATCCATCCTGCTCGCCATCGCGCTGTGGGGGCTTGCCGTGTCAAAACTCTCCGCCGCCTACGCATGGATCCCCACGCCCGCCTTGCTCTGGCGCGACTCCGCGAGCACCGTGCTAAATTACTTCGCGCAGTTTCTCCAGGCCAGGAAACGGATGGAAAACTGGGCGCTCTGGATCATGGTGAACCTGTTGGGAATCCATATCTATTGGGTGAAAGGCGTGCCGATCTACTCTTTCCAATATGCGATCTTTCTCTGCCTCGGCATTTATGGCTTCGTGGCTTGGCAACGGAGCATGCGCACACAATGAATGGGACTTTGGGAAAACGCATCGTCATCACCGGCCCGGAATCTTCCGGGAAGAGCACGCTGGCCGCATCGCTCGCGCAGGAATTTGAATTCCCCATGGCGACGGAGTATGCGCGGATCCATCTGGAAACATTCGGAGCAGGATACGACGAGTGCAGCGTCATCGCCATGGCGCGGCAACACCTGATCCACCAGCAGGAAATGGTTCCCATCGATGCACCGCTCGGGATTTTCGACACCGACCTGCTCAATTACAAAATCTGGTGCGATATCGCCTTCTCACGCTGCGACGAATCCATTCTCAACGGTATCGGGCGAGAGTCCGACCACGCCTATCTCGTCTGCTACCCCGATCTGCCATGGGTTGCGGATCCTTTGCGCGAGCACCCGCATGACCGCCTGATGCTTTACGAGCGCCATCTCGCCGAAATCAGGAAAACCGGTCGCGCATACATCGTGATTCGCGGTGAAGGCGAGCAGCGCAAGGATGCGGCGCGGGAAGCGATGGAAAAACTCATCGGGATCTAAGTGAATTTTCCCATGCGTAATAAATCGGGATTTTGAAGTTTCAGGTTTGTGGGTTGAGCATTAAAACAGGGGCGTGCCCACCGTCCAACTCAAGTACCAAACGTTTCATCCTTCAATTTGGCCAAAAATGGTGGGCGAGGTTTCGCGGGACGCGAAGGCGGGGGATTTGGTAGAGGTGATCGGGAAACAGGGCACGCGCTTCGGCTGGGGTTTGTGGAACCCGAAGGCGCGTATGCCACTACGCATCGTCAGCCACTCGCTGGAAGATCTTGACGAGGCGTTTTTTGACAGGGCGATCATGCGGGCCGGCGAGCTGCGACGGGATATCCTGAAGCTCGATGGCGAAACGGAATGCTACCGCTGCGTCCATGGCGACGCCGATTTCCTGCCGGGCATCGTGGCGGATAAGTTCGGCGACGTGCTCTCGGTCGAAATCACCGCGCTAGGGGCGTGGATGCGTTTGGAAAAATGGCTGCCACTGATGCATGAGGTGTTCGGCACGCGGCGGGTGGTGGTGCAGGTCGATACGGATCTCGCGCACATCGAGAGCATCCCACGCAGCGGCGGAGTGGAGAGCGATAAGGTGCGGCTGGTGAAAGTGGTGGAAAACGGCGTCCGCTACGAGATCGATTTCACCACCGGCCATAAGACCGGGTTTTTCTGCGACCAGCGGGATAACCGGAAAAAGTTCCGCGGCATCGTGGAGGGGAAAAGCGTGCTCGACCTTTGCTGCTACTCGGGCGGTTTCGCCGTTTCCGCCGCGCTGGGAGGGGCGGCGGATGTCATGGCGGTGGATCTCGACGAGGCGGCCATCGCCATGGCGAAGCGCAATGCGAACCTCAACGACACGAAGGTCAAGCTCACCCACGCGGATGCCTTTACGTGGATGCGGACGATGCTGGAGAACGGACGGAAGTGGGACGTGGTGATGGTGGATCCACCGAAATTTATGTTCGGGAAAGAGGACGAGGCGGGCTACGCGAAATACCACGACATCAACAAGCTCGCCGCCCAGCTCGTCGATAAGGACGGCGTGTTGGTGACCTGCTCGTGTTCCGGGCAACTGGGTGTGGAGGCTTTTGAAAACATCATCACCAACGTGATCCACCGCCAGGACAAGCGGCTCCAGGTCTTCGACCGCACGGGCGCCGGCGGGGATCATCCGACGCTCTCAAACTACCCCGAGTCGCGCTACCTGAAGGCGATCTGGGGGCGGGTGATCGGATAGGATCCGAACTGCATCAGGTGTTTGCGGAGGAATTGCTTGTGCGCGGGTGCGCGGGGTCGTTAGTGTGCCCGCCGTTCGTTGGGTATGGATTTTCCGATTACAAAAATCAAAGGCGGCGTCGGTGCAGCGAAGGGCTTTCTCCTTTCCG
>CAMCXJ010000074.1 GCA_945883455.1 Prosthecobacter debontii | reverse complement strand
GGATCGCGGTAGAGGACGTTCTTGGCATCATAGATCGGCCAGCCATTCGCCCGGGCGACCATCTCATCCCGCTGGCCTTCGGCTTGCGGAGCCCAATGGTAGTTCAATCCGAGCAGGAAAGCGCTGCACCAGAGACCGGCAAACATCAAGGGAGCGGAAACACGAATGATGCCCGTGCCGCTCTGGATCATGGCGATGATCTCGTTGCTTTTGGAAAACCTGCCCAAGCCGTAGATCAATGAGAGCAGCAGGGTGTAGGGCAGGATCAGCATGAGTATCGCTGGCGCGCGATACAGGTAGAATAGAAGGACGGAGAGATAACGGCTCGACCCGCCCTTGAAGTCGCCGAGGTTGTTAATTAGGTCGAGCAGCAGCCAGATACCGAACAAACTGCCGAGGCAGATCAGGAAAATCGCCATAAACTGCCGGGCGACGTAGCGGTCAAAGGTGGTGCCGAAATGGTAAGCGGTGGCTGCGATGGCGGGCATCAGGCATAGGAAAGCAAGGATCCACGGGCGGAGATTGTGAGCGGACACGTGCGAGTCTGGGAAGCCTTCCAAATGTTCCCTCACGGCCGCCATTTCAAGGGGGACGAGGATCAAGATCGCAATGCCGCCGATGACGAAGAAAATCATCGAAAGTAGCCAGCGTGGAAAAATCATCTTGTTAAAAAACTTTGGCGGCGTGGATCCGACCTGTCGAGTGTTTGCGGAGGCTCAGTCTTCCCAAACCATGTGCTTTAGGCGCAGCTGCCGGGCGCGGGTGGCGGCCTCCTCGGCGCGCGGGCCGCCGAACGAAGCAATCCTCGCAGCGATCCCGACGGCTGCTTTCCAGTCCTCCTCAGTCTCCAACATGGTCAGCAGCCGGAAGCAGCTGCGCTCGAACCACTCCCACTCGGCGGGCGGCGGATCGGTGGGACGGTCGATCACAGAAAAGTAGGCTTCCCGCGCTTCGGCGAGGCGGTTTTTCGAGGGATCCGCGGCATCGGGAAGTTTCTCAAGGGTGAGCCCGCGCAGATATTGAAGGCGGAAAAAGCGCGAAGAATCGTCAGCTGATGCATTTAAAAGGCTGTCGTAGATCCGCAAGGCGTCCGTGAGGCTGTCGGGATCGGTATCGCCGCGCGCATAAGTAGCCTCGGCGAGGAGCAGTCCGGTGGAAAAGCGCGAGGGCTCGTCGGGTGCCGCAGAGTCGTATGCGGCGGCCAGCGATTCGATCGCAGCGGGGAGGCGGTTTAAATCGATGAGAAGGCGTGCCTTCTCGAGCAGTGCGAGCGATTTCAGCGCGCCATCGTGCGCCATGGTTTTGTCGTAAAGCTTGAGAGCCTCCTCGCGGGATTGGGCGGTGGCACCCAGGGCGGCGGAGCGTGCGGCGAGTAGCAAGGCAGCTTGGGATCGCTGGGTGCCCGGCTCGGCGGCGGCGAGTTTTTCGAGCGCGATGCGGGCCTCGTTGTAGTTCCCGGAGCGGAAAAGGTTTTTCCCCAGGATCAGGGACGCTTCGGACGACGCATCGGTGCCGGGAAAACCGACGATGATTTCGTTGGCCAAAGCCACGGTGGCGGCTGGATCCCCGGAGAGATCGAGCAGTTGTAGGCGGACGAGGATGAGACGGGAGGCGGAGGCTTCGGGTAGCTCGCTTTCGGATGCTTCCAAAGTATCGATCTGCGCCTTTGCGAGCGTGAGATCCGGCGGCACCGAGTTGATGGCGGCTTCCGCGATGGCCAACCTTGCTTCGTCGGCTCGGGCGTGTTGGGGATGTTCCCTGAGAAATTCATCGAGTGCGGAAATCGTTTCCTGCGGAGCATCGGCAGCGAGAGCCCGCTCAAGGTTGAGATCTACGGAAAGCTCCTCCCTCACTGCGGGATCCAGATTCTGCACGGTGATGGACGCCCCCGGATCCTGTGCCAACGCAGATAGCGCGGAGTTCAAAGCAGCGGCGGCTTTGTTCTCCCCCTGAAGCGATTCGGCGGCCTCCAGAAATAGCTCGGAAGCCAAGGCTGTATCACCCTTTTCGAAGGCGCTTAGGGCTTCCAAAAAAGTGGCTTCGCCTTTCACGAGGTCCGACTTCGCGCTATGCCGTAGGTAATCTAGGAGATCGAAAGCGGCCATCGTTCTGCCCTCTTCCAGTTTCCACGAGGCGAGAGTGAGCATGCCGCACGGCACGAGAAAGTGCTGGGGCGCGAGAACTCCCAACCTGTGCATGAGCGTGGAGGCTTCCACCTTGGCGGACGGAATGTCGACCCTGCGCATGCCGATGGAGAGCGCGTGCAAAGAGAACGCTTCGAGATCCGTGAGGGGTTGCTGCTGCTGCGGCCATGCGGAAGTAGCGCTGTCGGTCTCGGTGTTCACAAAACCGCTGCCGGTCGGGAGATGTTTTGGCGACCACTCTGAAAGAAGAGCCAAGGTCGGGTGATCGCTGCTGGTAATGGTAGCGGGCAGCCAGGCGATGATCCGGTCGAACATCGGGGTAAGTAGCGAAGCCTCCGCCCGCGTCTGGATGAAAGTGAGCAGGAATTCCGTGGCACCCTCTGTATCACCCAGCGCGGCCATGCAATCCGCTTTGCTGAGTACAGCTAGGTTATGGTGTTCCAAGCTTTGCCCTTCGGGTTCCGAAACCAGCGATGCGAAAAGCGGCTTGGCTTCGGTCGCTTTGCCCTCGGCTAACAGTAATCGGCCTTCCAAAAGGTTCGCGTAGCGCAAAAGCTTTTCGGGAATGCCGGATGCTTCGGGAAAGAGTAGGCGTGCTTCGTCGCTGCGATCCAGATCGATGAGTAGTCCGACCCGCCGTAGTTTCGATTCCACCGAATCAATAAGCGACAGCGCCTCAAGGGCGGCGTCTGGAAGGGAAAGGGACATGCGCAGATTCGCTGCGGTGAAGGCGGCTTCCTTGCGGTGGGGTGATTCGGGTTTTGCGGCGAAAGCGGCAAGCGTGTCGGCGGCCTCGGCGAAGCGGCCTTTTCCAGCCAATGCCTGGCCGAGCCAGAACCCCGCTTCCGGGTGCGAACGCACGGTTGAATCCTCAAGAATGGCCAGCGCCGCATCCGGCCGACGATCCCTGATCAGTGCTTCTGCGAGCAGCATCCTAAGCTCCGGCACTCGGTCCGCAGGTAGGTCCGGCGCAGCGGCGGCCGCCTCCAGTCGCAGAGTCGCCACATCCCAAAGGCCGCTTTGGATGGCACGCTTCGCCGAATCGATAAGCGGAGAAAACGTCTCCGCGTGGGCGTTTGCGAAAAACATCAGGCATAGGATGGCGGGAATTTTTTTCACCGCGCCGAACATGAAACGGGGGAAGGGGCTTTGGAAGCAATAAGATGAGCCGGGGGAAACGCATGCCCGGCTTTTTTTAATTCGAAGGTGAGCTCGCCTTCCGCTTGCAAGAACCGCGACTCTTCACTGATGGTCTTGCCGTTATGACTTGCCGCTTCCGCCCTTGCATCGACCTCCATGAGGGGAAGGTGAAACAAATCGTCGGCGGCAGTCTGCGCGACGACGGCACCGCGCCTCGCGAGAATTTCGTATCCGAAAAGCCGCCCGCATGGTTCGCGGAAACGTTCCGTCGCGACGGGCTGACCGGCGGGCATGTCATCATGCTGGGTAAAGGCAACGAAACCGCCGCGAAAGAGGCGCTCGCCGCGTGGCCGGGAGGGATGCAGGTCGGCGGCGGGATCCGTCCCGGAAACGCCGCCGCGTGGATCAATGCGGGTGCGAGCCATGTCATTGTCACCTCCGCGCTGTTCGATACCGATGGGAAATTTCTCCCACATATCCTCGATGAACTCGTCGCGGAGGTCGGGAGCGAACGTTTGGTGATCGACCTTTCCTGCCGCCGCTCCGGTCGCGGCTGGACGGTGGCAATGAACCGTTGGCAAACATTGACCGAGCTCGACGTGACAGCCGGGACGCTCGATTTGCTCGCGCCATTTTGCGATGAGTTCCTGATCCATGCCGCCGATGTCGAGGGGCTGTGCGGCGGGATCGACGTGGAGCTTGTTTCGATGCTGGGTGGCTGGGGGGAACTTCCTGTGACCTACGCGGGAGGCGCGGCATCGATGGATGACGTGCTTCTCGTCGGCGAAGCGGGCAGGGGAAAGGTGGATGTCACGGTTGGCAGCGCGCTGGATCTTTTCGGGGGGCTTGGCGTCCGATACGCGGATCTCGTCGGCCTCGGGCGAAAATGAGCCGATGTGGGCTTGCCATGTGGCAAGTGCTTCCTAGTCTGTGCACCCAGCTTTTTTCAAAAATAACGATCCATATCCTAGCCACTATGAACAACCAAGCACTTGCCACCGCCGCCAACGAAGCCCGCGGCCTCGCCATGGACGCCATCCATGCCTGTAACTCCGGCCACCTCGGACTCCCTCTCGGCTGCGCCGAAATCGGCGCTGTCCTCTTCGGCGAGAGCATGCAGTTCAACCCCGACGCCCCGCGCTGGCTCAACCGCGACCGCTTCATCCTCTCCGCCGGCCACGGCTCGATGTTCCTCTACGGCTGGCTGCACCTCTCGGGATACGCCGTTTCCAAGAACGATGTCGCCTCGTTCCGGAAGCTTCACTCCATCACCCCCGGCCACCCGGAATTCCATGAAACTCCCGGTGTCGAGGCCACCACCGGCCCGCTCGGACAAGGCATCGCCAACGCCGTCGGCTTCGCCATTTCCGGGAAACGCGCCGCCGCGAAATTCAACACCGCCGAGCATACCCTTTTCGACCACCACGTCATCGCCCTCCATGGCGACGGCTGCCTCCAAGAAGGTGTCGCAAAAGAAGCGATCGCCTTCGCCGGCCACAACGGCCTCGACAACCTCGTCCTCATCTACGACAGCAACGATGTCACCCTCGACGCGATGGCGGACATCACCCAGAGCGAGAGCGCGAAGCAATACTTCGAATCGCAGGGCTGGGACGCTTTGGAAATCGATGGCCATGACCTCGCGCTGATCGCGAAAACCGTCGCCAACATGAAGGCATCCGACAACGGCAAGCCGAAGGTGATCATCGCCAAGACCCTCATCGGGAAAGGCATCCCGGAAGTGGCCGGAACCGCAAAAGCGCACGGCGAAGGCGGCGCGAAATTCATCGAGGCGGCCCGTGCCGGACTCGGCCTTCCTGCCGATGAGCACTTTTTCGTATCCGAGGAAACGAAAGCCTTCTTCGCGGAGCGAAAGGCCGTGCAGACCGCGAACTTCACCGCATGGCAGACGACCTACGACGCATGGGCGAAGGCGAACCCGGATCTCGCCAAGGAACTCACCGATGGCGTCGCCGCCTCCGTGCCTTCCAATCTCAGCGACAAGATCGCCGCGTTCCCGGCTGACTACAAGGACGCTACCCGCTCGGCGGGCAGCAAGGTGATCAATGACGTGGCCAAGGCCATGCCGCAATTCCTCACCGGCAGCGCCGACCTCTTCGGCTCCACGAAAAACTATCTCTCCGGCGAGGGCGATTTCTCCGCCAAGAACCCGCTCGGCCGCAATATCTGGTTCGGTATCCGCGAGCATGCGATGGGCGCGATCTGCAACGGCATCGCCTACGACGGTCTCTTCCGCGCCAGCGGTGCGACCTTCTGCGTCTTCGCCGATTACGTCCGCCCTGCGATCCGCCTCGCCGCGCTTTCCAAGCTGCCGACGACCTTCATTTTCACCCACGATTCCGTCGGAGTCGGCGAGGACGGCCCGACCCACCAGCCGGTGGAAACCGTCAGCGGCCTGCGCGTGATCCCCGGCCTTGATGTGATCCGCCCGGGCGATGCGGAAGAGACGGCCGGCGCCTTCATCGCCGCGATGATGCGCACCGACGGCCCGACCTCACTGATCCTTACCCGCCAGGCGATCCCGCTGATGAATCATCTATCCGTGCAGGAGCGCCGCGACGGCGTGCTGCGCGGCGGCTATGTGGCTGTTAAAGAATCCGGTGCACTCACCACCATCCTCATCGGCACCGGTTCCGAGCTCCAGCATTGCGTCGAGGCCGCGAAACAGCTCGGCGACGGCGTCCGCGTTGTCTCCATGCCCTGCGTGGAGCGCTTCGAGCGCCAGTCCGCGGAATACAAGGAAAGCGTCCTTCCGAAATCCTGCTCGAAGCGCGTCTCCATCGAGGCGGGCGTCACCGACATCTGGTGGAAATACGTCGGCACCGAGGGCAAGGCACTCGGCATCGACCGCTTCGGTATCAGCGCCCCCGGCGATGTGGTGATGAAGGAACTCGGCATGACCGCCGCAGATGTCGTCGCCGCCGTTTCCTAGTTTCCTCCGCATGGCCGGATGAACGGGTAACTTCTTACGATGTCTCGCTACCATATCCACCTTCAACGTGCATGGACGGATCGCTGCTACTGCTGGGGGTGAAAGGGACGGAGCTTTCCTCTGAGGAAGCAGTGCTTTTCAGGAAACTGCGGCCGGCGGGGTTCATCCTTTTCACGCGGAACATCGCCACACCGGAGCAGGTGCGGAAACTGACGGACGATCTCCGCGAGCTTTCCAACGACGACCCTATCCTCGGCATCGACCAAGAGGGTGGGCGGGTTACGCGGACGGCGGGGATTGCACCTGCATGTCCTTCGGCGGCGGCGTTCGCGGCGAAACCGGACACGGAACAGATCGCAAGGGCGGGGGAGGCGACGGCGGAGTTGTTGCGTATGCTGGGGCTGAACCTGAACTTCGCGCCGGTGCTGGATCTCGACCATTTTCCCGGAACGCAGAACGCGTTGCGGCAACGTTGCTGGGGGCGGGATCCGCAGGATGTGATCGACCGCGCGGGGATGTGGAACCGCTGGACGCGGAAACGCGGGATGCTCGGCTGCGGAAAACATTTCCCGGCGGGCGGGCGGGCGATGAGCGATCCCCACGAAGACCTGCCTTTCTCCCACGCAACCAAGGAAGAAATGATGCGCGAGGATGTGATCCCCTACACCGCGCTGATGCCGGAACTCGATGCGGTGATGCTTGCTCACGTGATGTTCCCGGAGATCGACGCCGAGTTTCCCGCCTCGCTCTCGAAACGCATCGTCACCGGCTGGCTGCGGGATCAGCTAGGCTTCGACAAGCACCTCGTGATGACCGACGACCTCGACATGGGCGCGATCATAAACCGCTACGGTCGCGGCGAGGACGTGAAGCTGGCGATCGCCGCCGGCAACGATCTAGCGATGATCTGCCACCGGACGGAGACAGCGGAAACGGCCGCGAAAGCCACCGCAGAGTTACCGTTAGGTGTCCGCGATGACGCGCGGGCTAGGGTGGAAAAGTTCCGAAAAAAGATGTCAGCGCCGTTGGATTTCACCGTGGGGAAATGGGATGCCGTGTGCGCGAAGATCCAGGTAATCCGCGACGCCATTCCAGAGCCGGAGGCGGGGGATGAGCGCAGCGCGGTGACGCGGTATTGAAGTCACTTCACGGTTTCGTGGATCGTGTTGTTCACGGTGCCGGTGAATGATGTGCCGTCCGCGCCCTTGAGTTCGTATGTGATTTCCATGCACCACGTCGGGGCGATGTCCGGGAGGGTGATGAGCACGCTTTTGCCGTCTTCGAGCAGATGGGCGGATGCGACTTTCAGCGGGTGCTCATCGACATGCGGAGAACCGTAATTTTTCGTGCGCTGAAGACCCCAGACTTTTACCTGGAAATCAGCTGCGGAGACGGCCCCGAGCGGGTCGGTGAAACGGAGGATCATCCCGTCCTTGGTGGCGCTGAGGCCGATCGGGAGTCGGGTTGGTTTCCCGGTGTGGCGGATGCGATAAAAGCCGCCGTCCCGGTTCTTGCTGCCCGCCCAGGCGAACATGCCGATGGAGTAGAGCTGGCCGTCGCCGGGGTGGAAACGCCCGCGCATGATGCCGGTGGGGAAATCGAGGCCAAGTGAGACCATGCCGCCCTGGACGCGCCCGTCGGGGAGTTTCTCATGCGGTACCGCGTAAATACGGCCCATGCCGTAGCTGAGATTCAGCAGCGATCCGTTGAGCGCGCCCCACTTCGCTTCCTTCGGCACCCACATCAGCTCGCCGGGGCTGCGGTCGAACTTGTTGGTGATCCAGCAAAGCGGCGGCTCCATCGCGGAATCCGCCTCGTCGGTGACATCGTGATAGCCGAACATGTTGCCGTAGAATCCGCCTTTCTTGACCCAGTTGATGCGGTTCTTCGGGTTCCAGTGGCCTTCCTGGTCGGTGACGATGAAAGTGCCGTCGGGGTTGAGGCAGACTCCGTTCGCTGCGCGAAAACCGTTGGCGATGATCTCGGTCTCCGATCCGTCGGCCGTGACTTTTAGAAGGGTGCCGTGGTGGGGGACTACGGCGGTCTTGGCGTGGCGGGCGCTTTTCGCGTAGTAGAAATTTCCATCGGCATCCGTCTGCAAGCCCATCGCAAACTCGTGGAAATGCTCGGTCACTTGGTGGTCGTTGTTAAAACTGCGGATGTGGTCGGTCTCGCCGTCGCCATTCAGGTCATGCAGTTCGGCGATCTGGTCGCGGCAGCTTACGTAGATCGTGCCGTTGACGATCTTTACGCCGAGCGGCTGGAACAGCCCGGTCGCGATGCGCTGCCAGCGGTGCTTGCCGAAGTCGCCGCCGAGGCCATCGACGATCCACACGTCGCCGAGCCAAGTCGCCACGGCGGCTCTCTTGCCGTCCTCGAAGAAGTCGAAACCGCCGAGGCGCATCCAGCTGTTCCATGGGCTGCGGTCGTCGCCCGGCAGCTCGATCTCGTCGATCTCGAAGGCTTTCCCTTCGGCTCCCATTTTTCCCGCCGTCTCGATGATGTCCGGCCATCTTTTTTCTCCGCCGCCTTTGAGAGATGCCAGAGCGATGGGCTTACCGGAAGTCTCTGCAAACTTCGTGAAAGCATCGCTGTCGGTGGAGGCGGCGGTGAGGATTTTCACGGAAAGGGGTGTCGATGCGGCAGGGATATCGAGCACATGGAAACCACCAGCATCCTGCGAGAGTTTCCCGCCCCCGATGGCGGCGACGGCGGCCTTTGAAGGAGCGATACGCAGCTTCAGATCCTTGGAAGATTTCCCGACTTCCAAGGTGCGGGTGAAGACGGTTTCTGTGCCGTTCATTTCATATCCGGGTAGCTCGTAGATTTCAGCATCGCCGACGGTGTAGTTGATCACCGCGCGATTGCCATGGAGGAAAAGCCCTTTGTAATGTGCCCAATCGCGGGGCAGCGGGCCGTAGGGTTTTTCGTCGCGTCCGCGCAGGCGCACTTCCTCGAAACTGCCATCGCCCGGCCTTCCCCAGCCGGCGCCGACGGGATTCGTGTAGGCGATGTCGCCGACGATGGAGGTGTGGGTGCCGTGGCTTTGGTCGAAGGCGATCCCTTTCCAGTCCACGAACTTGTCACCTGTCCATGCCGCTGCGACGCGCATTGTGTCATGGTCGTAGAGAAGCCATTTATTGCCTTTTGAAACCCCGCTCGGTCCCTCGTCGAGGCGCACCGCGATGCCCTTGTAGGCGATGTTTCCCGGCTCGGCCTGCATCGTCCAGAACAGCGCTGGGCCGAAGTCCATTTTCTTGTGCTTGGGAACTTGGTTCTCGCCGAACATCGTCGCTTTCGTAGGGCCGATGCCGACGCCTTTGGGCAGTCCCGCGAGATACGCGTCGTCTACCTTTGTGTAATATTTTGGATTGTCTTTTTTCAGCAAGGTCTCGCGGATGTAGTGGATGACATCGTATTTCTGGGTTGGCGTCATCCATGGCTGGGCGGTCATCTGGTTGTAGCCGAGGGTGAGGGTTTTGTACATCGAGTGCGGATCGTTGCCGTTCTTGAAATCACCGGAGTGGAAACGTAGGGCGGTGGGCAGGCTGCCTTCGGTCTTTTGGTTGCCGTGGCAGGTGATGCACATGCCGTTGTATATGCGAGCGCCGCGTTCCATGGAATTTTG
>CAMCXJ010000073.1 GCA_945883455.1 Prosthecobacter debontii | reverse complement strand
ACGAGGTAGGCGACGCGATCGCCTTCAGCGGGCGGCAGTTGAAGGAAGACCCTCGCTCCGGGAAATACATCAACTCGCCGGAGACGGATATCTTCAAGAAGTCGAACGTCCTCTTCGCCCTCGACCGCGCGAAGAAGGCGATCCTCAAGGAAAAGGCTGTGATCCTTTGCGAGGGTCAGATCGACGCGAGTGCCTGCCACGAGGGCGGTGTGGAAAACGCGATTGCCCCACTTGGGACGGCGTTCACCTCACAGCACGCGCGCATCCTGAAGCGCTACGCGCAGACGGCAGTGCTATGTTTCGATGCGGACAACGCGGGGGTGAAAGCCTGCGAGCGCGCCTTCCGCGAACTCGCGCCCGAGGGGTTCTCCGTGAAAGTCGTGGAGCTTCCGGCGGGTGATGATCCCGATACCTACCTGAAGGCGCATGGCGTCGAGGGTTTCCGGAAACAGGTGGCGGAGGCGCGGGATTTCTTCGATTTCAAGATCGGCTCCGGCAGGAAAAACGGTCGGCTCGAAACGGCGGAAGGCCGCACCGAGCTCACCCGCGAGTGCACCGAACTCCTTGCCGTGATGGGGGATCACGCCGCCCGCGACCAGCAGATCAACGTGGTGGCCACGATGCTCGGCCTCGGCTCGGCGACCTTGCGGGAGGGGATTTCCAGCGCCGTCCGCAAGGCGAAGCTGCAGGCGCAGCGCCCCGTGCGCGGACAGCAGGAAGATCAAACGGCGGTCGTGGAGCCGATCCCACTCGACAGGACGGTCGGCTATCTCTGTCACCTCGCGCTCACCTCCGCGCCCGCCCAGCATTTCCTCAACGAGCAGTTCGAGACCCTCCATGAGGCGAAGATATGGGTGGAGGGCATCGCTCTGTTGGAAAAAATCTTGGCAGGCTCCCCGGACCCCACCTCGAACGCCGCCGTGAACGCCTTCGTCGCCGGACTCCGCAAAAGCGAACAACTCGCCCTCCACAAGGAAATGGGAGCCAGCCCCGCCGCGTCCGAGGATGGACTTCAGGCCGCCGAGCAGACCTTAGGAATGCTTTCCTCCATCGTCCTCCAGAAACGGGACACTGCGGTGAAGGCCTCCCTGCAGGAACCCGGCCTTTCCCCCGAACGCATGCGCGAACTCCTAGAGGAAGCCAAGGAAATCGCCGGCCTCCTCCGCTGGACGGGTCGTTCCTCCTTCAACGACGAACTCGCCCCGGAAACTAAAAAGGCCGAGAAGAAGCCGTGGGAGAAGTGGAAGAAGTGATCCTAGGAAAGGCGCTGGTGGCGCTTGTCGATGAGATGACGACCATCCTTCTAAGTGGGGTTATCCCTCTAGACCGTTTGAAAAAAGTTAGACCTTTTTCGGAAAGTTGGGGCATGATTCCCTAACAACGGCCAGAGGTTGGAATCCCCAGCTACGGTTCAACATGAGATCTCAGGCCCCGGGTGTGGAGGCGTGGCGGGCGTTGAAAAAGAGTTCCATACGGTGGTGGAGATCGTCGTAGAAACGCTTTTTAATCGCATCGATAGCGGCGCGCTTGTCGGTCTCGTGGTGGCCGATGTGTTCCTCCTCACCCCGCATTTTTTCGGCGAAGGAGCGCTCCATTTCCACGAGGGAATCTAAGAACTCGCGGGCGGCGCGGGTATGCTCCACGCCATCGACGAGGGCGTGCTCGAGGGCATGGTTGCGCGTGACGGCGAGATGGTTGCCAGCGGTGAGCTGCTGCATGTAGCGGGATCGTGTTTCACGGAAGGCGCGGTGCTCGGTTTCGAAGGTCATTTCATCCCGATCCACAAGGGTGTCGTAGGGACCGGGCTTGGTGAAAAATTTCACGATGAGCGGGATCGTGTCCACAAGCATGAAGAGCAGGGTAAGCACCATGTAGGTGTAGTAGGCGAATTGGCCGCCCTGCTCGCCGGCCTTGAACAGGCGGTGGAGAGCGAGAGTCTGAGTGAGGATATCGCGACGGGGTTCCGCGCGGATGGCATCAAGGCGGTCGAATTCCTCCTTGCCGACGGCGGCGAGCTCGTCTTGGGTGCGAGTCAGTTCGGTGAGGTGCGAGTCGATCTGCTGCTTGATTGTTTCGCGCAGGGCGTTTTGCTGGGTGACGAACTGCTCAGCTTGGTCGCTCTCAACGCGCTGGCGCAGCCCCGCCACGCGATCGGCCTCCGCTTTGTTGGTGAGTTCGATTTCGGCGAGTTTCGTTTCGAAGAGGGCGATGGCGCCCGCCTCCGCCTCGCGGGCTTGGGTCTGAAGAGAGGTTTTCTCGGCGGTGAGGTGTTCGAGTAGGGCGCCAAGGCGCTTTGTTTCCTCGCGGCGCGGCTCGAGCTGATCGGCGCGGATGGAGCGGGCGCGCGGTCCCTCGCCGGCTAGGCCGGAGCGCTGGCCGTTGAGCTCGCGCTCGAACTCAGATTGCCAGAAAGAGAGCTCGGTCTGGAGCTTGGCGTATTGCGGTGTGAACTCGTCGGTCTGTGTCTGCACCACTTCCAGGCGCGCGCGGAAAGGGGTGGTGGCCTCGTCGGTGGCGGCCTTAAGTTCCGTCTGCTGCGCGGCGGTGAGGCCGGGAATTGCGGCGGAGGCATCGTCGTTTTCCTGAAGGATGAACTTCGCTTGGAAGGATTCGTTCCAGCGCAGCCGCTGATCGGCTAGGGATTTGTCGATACCGCCGATGCGCTGGCGGACTTTTTCCTTTTCACCATCGAAGCCCGCGCGAATGACCTCGATTTCCGAGGCACGGTCGGTCTCGACGACAGAGGATATGGTATCGCGGAAAAGAAGTAGGACGAGTGGGTGTGCGATGGTGATGCCCATCAATACGGCGACCACTAGGCGGAGTGAAAACTGAGAGAGTTTGCGGAAAATGGAAAGATAGGGGCGGTATCCGGCGAGTAGGGCGCGGTCGATGGTGAGGATGATGAATGCCCAAACGCCAGCTACGGGATAGATCACACTAGGCTTGTCGGTGAGCGTGGAAAGAGCGTATGCGCAGGCGATGAAGGCGAACGCGCAGGGCACCAGCACCGTGGCTCCGAACGCGACGTATTTTCTCTGCTCCCAAGCCGGGCAGCGTTCGAGGGTTTCCGTGCCTGCGCCGGAGAGCCAGAAAAACACGCGCTTCATGGTTTTTGTCATAGATTACCCATACAGGGAAGCCGTGGCGGGTATATCAGAAAATAAGGAGGAGGGACATTTCTGTTCCTCTATTTCTGCGTCGGGAAGGCGGGACAGGAATGTTCCGACTCCTTACGGGGAGACCACTAGTCGCTCTGTCTCCGGCTCGGACTCGAAGAGGAAGCCGTTTTCCTTATAGGTTTTGAGTCGGAAATGGGTGGCGGTGGAGATCACGCCCTCGAGTGAAGAAAGTTTCTCAGACACAAAACGGGCGACTTCACGGAGATCGTGGCCTTCGACGACGACCAAGAGATCGTATCCGCCGCTGGCGAGGTAGCAGGAAACGACCTGGTCGAAGCGGGCGATGCGCATGGCGAGGCGGTCGAAGCCACCGCCCCTTTCAGGAGTGACGCGGACTTCGATAAAAGCGGAAACCGCCGTGTCACCGATGATTTCAGGATTCGTAACTGCGTGGTATCCGAGGATGGTGTGGTCTTTTTCCCAAGCCGTGATTTTTCCGGCGACCTCCGCTTCGGTGGAATCGATCATGTCCGCGAGTTCCTTGTAGGAGGCGCGGGCTTTGCGGCGGAGGATGTTGAGGAGTTTCATATCAGGGGTCAGGGGTCAGGGGGCAGGGGTCAGCTATTTTTGGCGAGGAGGTCGCGGATTTCAGCTAGGAGTTTTTCCTCGGCGGAAGGTTCTGGGGCGGGTGCGGGCGGTGCCTCCTTGGTCATCAACTTGTTCATGGGGCGGATAAAAATGAAGAAGAGAATCGCACCTGTGATCAACAGCGAGATGAGGGCATTGATAACTATGCCCACATCGAAGACCCAGATTTTCAGGGAGATCGTTGGATCGCCCCCGATCAGATTAAGTAAAGGATTGATGAGTCCTTCGGTGACGGCAGCGACAAATTTTCCGAATGATGCGCCGATGAGGACGCCGACCGCGAGTGAGATCGCGTTGCCTTTAAGGATAAACTCTTTGAACTCGCCTACGATAGTTGGTGTCTGCATGATGCAGTTATTCAATCGGCTTTCCGGCGGCGAATCAATGCTAAGTTCGTCAACGTTCCTCGCAATGAAGATTCAGCCGCAAATTTCGCGAAGGTTCGCGAATTTTTGTGCGTCAGGTTATCAACATTGGGCATGGCGGATGAAATCCGCCGCCACGCATCAATCTCGCAGCAGCCGCTCCAGCTCCGCCGCCGACCATGCGGGGGCGTCGGTGGGGGTGACCGATTCGTCGAGGGACTCGGCGAGGGCCTTTTTGGAGGATTGCAACTCGACGACCTTTTCCTCGACGGTGCCTCGGGTGAGCAGGCGGAAAACAGTAACGGGCTTCGTCTGGCCGATGCGGTGGGCGCGATCAGTGGCCTGCGCCTCGGCGGCGGGATTCCACCAAGGGTCGAAGTGGACGACGACATCGGCGGCGGTGAGGTTCAGACCGTAGCCGCCTGCTTTCAGGGAGATCAGGAAAACGGATGGACCGTCTGAGGATTGGAATCGCTCGACGAGTTCCGCACGGTTGCGGGTCTGACCATCGAGGCGCAGCGAAGAGATGCCGAGGGCTTGGAGCTGGGTTTCGATCTCGATGAGCTGGCTACGGAACTGGGAAAAAACCAGCAAGCGGCTGCCGGAAGACATCGATTGTTCGGTGATTTCCAGCAGGCGTTCAAGCTTCGCGGAGCGGCGGGGGATGGGGAGGGACTTGAGTTTTTCTGAATCAAACAGCGCAAGGTCGCAGCAAGCCTGGCGGAGGCGGAGCAAGGTGGTGAGCGCCTGCATGCGTGCGGCCGCGTTCTGACCGGAATCGCGGATCTCATCGATACGCTTTTGTCCCTCACGCTGGATTTCGCGGTAGAGGGTGGATTGGTCGGTCGAGAGGGTGCAGAATTCGTCGATGAGGATTTTCGAGGGCAACTCCGGCGCTACCTGCTGCTTTGTGCGGCGGAGGGTGAACGGGGAGGTCTTTATGCGGAGAAGCTGCCCAGCGCGGACCGCGGTTTCGGGCGATTGTAACGGCTGCTCGTAACGCTCTGCGAAATCCTTGCGGGAGCCAAGCCAGCCGGGCTGGATAAATCGGAAAATCGCCCAGAGGTCGCGGGCGGAGTTTTCTACCGGCGTGCCGGTGAGGGCAATCCGGTTCCGGGCGTTCAGTTTGGCGACCGCCTTGGAATAATCCGTGTCTGGGTTACGGATCAGCGAGGCTTCGTCGATCACCGCGACTAGGTAATCCTGTTTCAGGTGCCAAGCGAGATCGCGGGCGAGAGTGGTGTAGGTGGTGAGGACGACATCGCCGGGATGGATCGTCTCACGCAATCTGTCCCGTCCCGCGCCGTGGAGAACGATGGTTTTCCGTCCTGGCGCGAATCTCTTGAACTCGGATTGCCAGTTTCCGAGCAGGGAAGTGGTGACGACAACCAGCGCCGGGGCAGGCTGTGAACAACCTGTGAACAGATGCTCAATACAGGATATGGTCTGGACGGTTTTACCAAGTCCCATGTCATCTGCCAACAGCGCGCCGCCGTAACGATTCAAACGGTCGATTAACCAAGAGAATCCGCTTTGTTGATAGGGTCGTAGGTCGGCGTGCAAGGAGGACGGATTTCCGCTAATTTCAATCTCAGATAGTATTTGTAAATTGCTTGTATTTAACGAGTTAAATAAGTTTTTACTGATTCCACGTATGATTTCTGCGGAGGCTGCTTTGGCAATGAAATACCCGTTTTCCTGGCGGAGATCAAGTTCCTCGAAGAGCGGGTCGATCAGATTTTCGATGTCCTCGGAGAAAGTGATACGCTTGCCATCGAGTTGGTTGGAAGTGGAGTTTTTCGAGCGCAACAGGCGGCGGACTTCGGCTGTGGATAGAAGTTGCCCCGTGTTGGTTTCGAAGCTCATATCAAAGCGAATCGAATGATCGTCGGAAGCGACCGTTTGAATTTTTGGAAAGATGAAGACGAAGGAGGAGGTAAGGGCTTGGGCGGACGGGGAGAGTGAGATTTTCCAGCGGGGCGGGAGTGACTTGAGAGTCCGGG
This sequence comes from Prosthecobacter debontii, assembly GCA_945883455.1. Taxonomy (GTDB): domain Bacteria; phylum Verrucomicrobiota; class Verrucomicrobiia; order Verrucomicrobiales; family Akkermansiaceae; genus Luteolibacter. The sequence continues at coordinate 3,807 of CAMCXJ010000073.1, read as the reverse complement.
TGAGGAAGGTTTGGATGGCCTGTGGATCGGTGAGTTCTTGATCGGGAACGGCTTTGGAGCCGATTTGGCGGGCGAGGAGGACGAGTGCGGCGGCTTCGGCAGCTGGGTTACAGGTGATGACAGTTCGGTTTTCAAGGCGCGGAAGTTTATCCAAGCCGTATCCCGCAGTCAGGCGGAGAGTGAGTTTCGGGCGGATACTATCGATATGGAGTCCGATTTCCGGGGTGGCGGGAATGAACTGGAGAGAACTGAACCATTCCGAGGCGGAAAAATCGAGATACGTCTGAAGGGTATCGATATGGGTGAGGAAGGAATCGAGTGCGATTTTGGCGGGCTTGCGGTCGGCTAGGTTTTGAAAGGTGGGTAGGAGTTCGTTGGTGATCGTGCCGATTTTCGCGAGGGATTCCGGGGTGATTTGCCAGAAGGATGAGCCGATGGCGAGGAGGGTGGCGGAGGATGGCTCTAGGATGACGAAGCCGTTTTCCATGGAGCATCCGGCGAGGTGGATCTGGGTTCCGGAATCGACAAACAGCGGGATGCCGTCTGCCGTGACGCGGGGGTGGTCGGTTAGGGTATCGAGGAAAGCGGGGAGGGTGGTGGGGTTGAGGGCGAGCTGGATGGATTTCCCGGAGGTGGCCTTGTTGGCGATGAGCCAAGCGGTGAGGCGTTCGTCGGACGGCGAGGGTAAATCGTCGGTGGTTTCGAGCGAGACGGAGGCGTGGCCTTTTTCGAGGGATTTTTGCCACGTGCCAAGGAGGCGGATGTTCCAGGCAACCGGGGGAATAGCGGTTTTTTCGCGGATCGGAGCCGGGGCTGGAGGGGCGAGAAGGTGGAGGCCGGTGGCGATGGCATGGGGGCAGAAGGAGGCATCGCGCTGGTTGGCGGGGCAGGAGCATTTCGCGTCGAACCATGTCGGCGTCCTTGCGGTGACGGTGGTGCGGTAGGTGCGTTTGCCGATCTGCACGCTGCCGGTCCAGCCGCTATCAGTGCGTTCGGAAGTGGCGACGGCGCCGGCGCTCAGCAGCATTTGAGCTTCCTTGAAATCCTGCCATGAGGCGGCTTTTCGCAGGGTGGATTCGTCGAAGGCGGGCACGGGGCTATCGAAGCGGATAGCAGCGGTGAGGGAAAGTGAAAGTCCCGATTCTTCGCGCTTTCCGTTTCGAGAGCAAACGCGGAGCATCCCCGCAATGCCCGCCCTGATGTTGATCCTCGCCTGCGCCCTTTGGGGGCTTAGTTTTCCCCTCATCAAGGCACTGGATGGTGAGCAAAGGATGCGGCTGCCCGAGGCATCCGGGGTCTTCCTTGCGGTGTGGTTGCAGATGGCGCGATTCGGGTTGGCGGCGCTGATCATGTTACCCTTCGTGGCGCGCGAGCGTCTCACCCGGACGGAGCTGAAACAAGGTGCTTGGCTTGCGGTTTGGTGCGGGCTTGGGATGGCGTTGCAGGCGTGGGGGCTGGGTCACACAAAGGCATCTACCTCGGCTTTCCTCACTCAGGCCTACTGCGTTTTCCTTCCTCTCTTGGCATGCCTGAGGATGCGGAGTTTGCCCGGTGCAAAAATCATCATCGCCACCTTGCTCGTGCTGGCGGGAGGTGCGATCCTTTCCGGAATCAAGCCGGGCGACCTGAGCATTGGGAAAGGCGAGGCGGCAACGCTGGCGGCGGCGTTCATTTTCACATTCCAGATCCTCACGCTGGAGAATCCCAAGTATTCAGGAAACCGGGGACTGGCTGTGACTTTCGCGATGAGCGCTTTCATCGCGGTGATCTATCTGCCGCTGAGTCTGTTGTTGGCATCGGAACCTTCGCAGGTGATCCGGGCGGGCGGCTCGTGGCCTTCATTTGGTATCGTGCTGGTTCTTGCTGTTTTTTGTTCGGTGGGAGCCTATGGCTTGATGAATACGTGGCAACCGCGTCTGCCAGCCACTGAGGCGGGATTGATCTACACGACCGAGCCGCTGTTCACGGCGGGTTTCGCGTTGTTTCTGCCCGCGATACTCACCGGGATAGTGGGCCAGGCCTACGCGAATGAGACGCTCAACCCATCGCTGCTGGTTGGTGGTACGCTGATCGCACTGGCGAATGTCCTGATGCAGTGGAAACGCACTCCGCATCATAGCCCTGTGACCTGATCATTTTACTCCCCAAAGCTTCACGATCAGCGCGGCCATTCTCGGGTCGTGTTTTTCCAGTTCGGCGCGGGTGTAGGGAAAGAAGTCGTTGCGTGCGAAAAAGGCTTCAGTGCTTTCCGCAAAGTATTCCGCGGGGTTTGAGATCGCATAGGCGACATCCATGCGTTTGTTGCCTTCGGCATCGGTACGCTCGACTTTTTGATAGTCTCCGCTGGCTTTCGCGGTTTGGTAAGCAGCGCGTATCTCGGCGTTTTCGCTGCCCTGCGGTAGGACAAGATCGTGATAGGCATGCGCGAGTTCATGGAGGGCGAAGTTCGGCATGCGGCGGGTGTCCTCCTCGAAGACCTCGATGTTGGTGAACTCCACGGCCTTTGCCATCGCCGGGTCGCGACCGTTGTCTTTGAGCCACTCGGCGCCCGGATGATATTCCGCGCTTTCACGGATACCGGGATAGGTCGGTGAGAGATACATGGGAACTTTTTTCAATTCCACGACAGCCGGAGTGGGGACGACGCGGATGATCTCATCAAGCTGGGGTTTGAGCAGCGAAAGCGCCTTTTCGGTGGCGGGGAGGTTGGCTTCGGAAAGGAGGATTTTGTTGATATGGACTTTCCAGCCTGAGACATCGCGGATCTCCCGCTCGATCCCGCCTTGTTTCGATTTGCCGCGCGCCTCTGCATCGGCGCGGATCTTGGCCTTTTGTTCCAGCAGCCTTTCGGGCCAGGCAAATTTGGGCGCGGTGGCGGGATCATATCCGGCGAGGTGGCCGGTGAGGCGTGTTTCGGGCCGCGTGTATTTCAGTTCCGTTTCCCCGAAAACCTCTCGGCATAACTCGGCGAGGCCGGGATCATACTCCTTGAGCTCGGCGCGGGTGTTGACGTGGTTGTGGTCGTGGTCTTCCTCGCGGTTGTTGTCGAACCATGACTGCACGCCCTCGGCGAAGTATTCACGATCGTTTACCGATGCGTATTTGCCCTTCCAGAGTCCCTTCGCCATCGCCGCATCGTATATTTTCCTGAGCCTGTCATCGAAGGTGGGATCGAGCCGTAGCACGCCGCGGAGGTGGATGTTGTGGGCCATTTCGTGGATGAGGATGGACTCGGTGGAATACGGGTCGCCGGGGTAGCCGAGAAGATTTTCCTCGCCGCATGAGCAGTAGGGATCGGTCTCGCTGCCGCCGGTGCCGCGTGCCCTGGCGTCCCAGAAATCCTTGGGTTTGAAATGGGCGAACTCGGGGAGGTCGGTGGTGAACTCGTTCCATGCGATGAGGCAGAGGCGCGATCCGCTTTCGATCATGGCATCGCGCACCTTGGGGATTTTCGCGAGCATCATGTCGGTGAGGTAGGCTGCCTCGCGGAGGGCATAGTCGTTCACGGTGCCGGAAGCGACGAACGGGTAGCCGCTGGCTTCCGTGTATTTTTTGTAGAATGCGGGGGCTGAGAGCTTGGATGGCGGTGCGGTGATTTCGCGCAGCGGTTCTTCGGCAGGGGCGCTCGGGTTGATGGTTACAAAAGTGATGGTGAGGAGCTTGGTGAGATGGTTCATCGGTGTTTCTTTCTACAAGATAAAAGGCATCCGGAGCTAGATGTGCAAGGCGCTTGTTTCCCGCTGCTAGAGTCGCGTTTCGGGGTTGATGGGGACGAGGTTGCGGTTAGAATTCGTCATGATAATCCTG
>CAMCXJ010000072.1 GCA_945883455.1 Prosthecobacter debontii | reverse complement strand
GGCTTCTGCGAACGGGGTTGCAAACCCCTTCTCCATATACCTCGGTGGCGGCACGCCTTCCATGCTCTCGCCGAAGCATCTTACTGCTCTTTTCACCTCGATAAGAAACACCTTCGACCTCTCAGAAACCTCCGAGATCACGCTGGAGGCGAACCCCGCCACCTTCGATCTCGCGAAGGCGGAGCTTTTCCGCTCGCTGGGCGTTACCCGCGTATCGCTCGGCATCCAATCGTTTTCCCCGCATGTTTTGGAAACGCTGGGACGCGAGCACTCGCCGGAGCAGGCCAGCGAATCCGTTGCCATCCTCCGCGCGGCGGGCATCCCCTCGGTAAACATCGACCTCATGTTCTCTATCCCCGGCCAGTCGCTGGCGGATTGGGAAAGCACCCTGGGTCACGCCGTCTCGCTGAAGCCCGACCACATCTCCGCCTACAACCTCACCTACGAGGAAGACACCGCATTCTTTGAATCCCTGAAAAACGGCACCTACGCCGAGAACGAGGATCACGACGCCGACCACTACCACCTCGCCGAGGAAATCCTCACTGCTGCGGGTTTCGATCATTACGAGACTTCGAACTACGCCCAGCCCGGCCACCATTCGCAGCACAACCAAGGCTACTGGGAGGGCGCGGATTACCTCGGCCTAGGCCCCTCCGCCGTTTCCACGATCCATGGCATCCGGGAAAAAAACATCCCCGACACCGCCGCCTACATCCGGCAGGTCAACTCCATCGGCCACGCGATCCACGAAACGGAATCCCTCTCCCCTGACCAGCGCCGCATCGAACTCATCGCCCTCGGCCTACGCACGACGCGGGGCATTCCGCTCGATCTGCTGGATAGCGAGGCGCTGGGGAAAGCGAACACCCTCGCCTCCGAGAACCTCCTTCGTGTCGGTGAAACCCACCTCAATCTAACAGCCCTTGGCCGCCCGCTCGTCGATCCCATCGCGGCGGAGCTGATCTAGTGTTCCGTAAAACCTAAAATGATGGATGGAGCTCAGCGCAGGAGACGGGGCTTTTCAGCTGGCGGGCGCTTCCAAAAACGGAGGTAACGGAGTTTTCAAAACAAGGATTCGTAACTCTTTCTCCGATGACCCTATCTTATCTGTTCATTCGTGGTTCTCTTTTTTCATTTAGGCAAGTTTTCTCCCTAGTGTAGGAACCCTGACACGGAACGCGGAATCTTCCGTTTGACAAAACGGAGGGTTTGCGGCTAAGGATTCCGCCCCGCCGGGCACAACGGCGCACAGGGAAACGGCAGTGTAGCTCAGTGGTAGAGCAGAGGACTCATAAGCCTTTGGTCGGCGGTTCAAATCCGCCCACTGCCACCCTTCCTCATTCCCGCCCACTGCCACCCTTCCTCATTCCCGCCCGCCACCCTTTCTCACAGTGCTTGTAAATCCGTTCCCACCGGCATCTTCTCGCGGTCGATGAACGGAGGCGACGCTAAGGGACGGCTGAGACTGGAGCTTTTTCCTAGGGCGGAAATGGCGGTGAGATCCGGGCATCCGTGGGTTTATGCGGACAGCGTGAAAAGCCAGAACCGCGAGGGTGAGACCGGCGAACTGGCGGTGATGTATGACCGGAAAGACCGCTTCCTCGCGATCGGGCTATATGAGGCGGAGTCGCCGATCCGTGTCCGCATCCTCCACTGCGGGAAACCGACGACGATCCACCGTGAATGGTGGTTCGAAAAGGCGCGGGCGTGCCTCGCGCTGCGGTTAGGAAACGTCCTCAACGAAAACACTAACGGCGCACGCCTCATCAACGGCGAGAGCGAGGGCTTTCCCGGACTGGTCGCGGACATCTATGCCGGGACTCTGGTGGTGAAAATTTACGCCGCCTCGTGGCTGGCGCGTTGGGAGGAAATCGAGGACGTGTTTCGAGAGGTGTTCCGCCCGCAACATCTCATTCTGCGCCTCAGCCGCAATATCACGACTTACGCGGCGGGCATGGGTTTTACGGAAGGTTTCCGCGACGACGTGGGCGAGGAAACCGTGGTTTTTTCCGAAAACGGCCTCCGCTTCGAGGCGGCGGTGCTCAAAGGCCAGAAAACCGGATTTTTCCTCGATCAGCGCGACAACCGCTCCCGCGTCGAACAACTCGCCGCAGGCCGCGATGTGCTCAATGTCTTCAGCTTCACCGGCGGGTTCTCGCTCTACGCCGCGAGGGGCGGGGCACGATCCGTGACCGACCTCGATATCAGCCGCCATGCTCTCGACAGCGCCGCGCGGAATGTTTCCCTGAACCCATTGCTCGCCGCCGTGCAACGCCACGCGGTGCAGGCGGATGCCTTTCGCTGGCTGGAGGAAAGCGGAGAAAATTACGACCTCATCATCACCGATCCCCCCAGCCTCGCGAAGCGGGAATCCGAGCGCGAAGGCGCGGCGAAGACCTACGCGCGGCTCAACCTCGCCGCGCTGCGGCGGCTCCGGCCAGGTGGGATCCTCGTCGCTGCTTCATGTTCCGCGCATGTCTCAGCGGAGGAATTTTACGGCGCGGTGGAGGATGCGCTGCGCGAAAACGGCCGCCCTTTCCGCCAGCTCTGGCGCCACGGCCACGCGCCGGATCACCCCGCCCGTTTCCGCGAGGCAGAATATCTCAAGGCGATTTGTGTGGAGGTCGGGTAGCATGGCCGACGGTTTCCCCTTCAACAAACTCCGCCTTCATGGGGGAGTTCCGGCGGATGGTGTGGATCCAAGCGCAAGGCGAGATGGCTGGCTGAATGGGCGGGGACGCAGGGGAAGCCTGCTATTTACCACTGTATTTTTCGGGTGGTGGATCGGCGTTTTTTGTTCGGGGATGCGGAGCGGGAGCATTTCCGGATGTTCATGCGGATGCATGACAACTGTCGCATTCAGCGGGTCAGCGGCGGAAAGTAAAGCTGATCGATCCGCCTGAGCGGCTGTAATGGTTTTGCGGATAGCCGACGTTGTTATGATGGCCGCTGTAGGAAGGACGGCATGGCTGGCTGTATTGTCTGGCCGGTACGTAAACCTGGCGGTAAGTGAATCTAGGATGACCGTGGCAATCGTAGCCGATAAAAATTTTCTCGGTGTAAATCGGGCTTCCGTGACGGTAGCCGCTCACGTAGGTCGTATTGGATGGTGTATTACATCCGCGTCCCCCGTGAGGGTTGGCGTCGGCGATGGTGGCGTTTCCCAAAAGGGCGAACGCACAGAGGGCGATGGCGATGATTCCTTTTTTCATGGTTGTGTAATTTTTTGTTACGCAAGCTTCGACCCGTGCGCTGGGAGATTATTCACGCTCCTTCCAATTTTTTTTAGGTTCGCCGCGGCAACCATTCCGAGAATTGAATTGGGCATTCCCCTAGAACAACCTATCCCTCTTCTTTGGAGTTTAAAGTTTAAGAGTTAAAGTTTCATGCCCGCCACCTACACCACCCACGCCCTCCCCGGCGGCCCGCGGCTTGCCCACGCGTGCTTGCCGGATTCCGAGTGTGCTGCGCTCTCCATTTACATCCCCACCGGTTCGCGGGATGAAAAGGAAGGCATCCCCTCCGGACTCGCGCATTTTTCCGAGCACATGGCTTTCAAGGGCACGGCAACGCGCTCCGCGAAAGAGCTCACTCTCGCCATCGAGTCTGGCGGCGGCCAGGCGAACGCTGGCACTTCTGAGGATCACACTGTCTATGAGGCGCAGGGTGAGGCCGAGCTCATGCCCGCCCTCATCGAGACGCTGGCCGACATGGTTTGGCATTCCGTCTTTCCGGAAAACGAGATCGAGTTGGAGCGCGATGTCATCGGCGAGGAGATCACCATGATCCGGGAAAATCCCTCGGATCACATTAACGACCTCCTCGCCGCCGCCCTCTGGCCCGGCCATCCGCTCGGTCAATCCATCTCTGGCTCCCTCGAATCCATCGCGAAGATCACCCGCGCCTCCCTCCGTGATTTCGCCAGGCTCCATCACTTCCGCAGCGACCTCGTCATCGCCACCGCCGGCCCGATGCACGCGGAGGAAATCCTCGCCACCCTCCTGCCTCTGTTGCCGAAAAATTTTACCCCGCCGCCGCCGCGCCTCGGCTACGCGCCCGCTCCCGGGAAACAGATCACCGACACACGCCCCACCGATCAGCTCCAGCTCGCCCTTGCCTGGCATACCCCTGGCCGCCACGCACCTGAGCGCCATGCCCTCCGCCTGCTCTCCCTGATCCTCGGTGAATCCTCCTCCTCCCGCCTCTTCACCGAGCTACGCGAGGAACGCGGCCTTTGCTACCAGATCGGATCGGAAACTTGCCTTTTTCATGAAACCGGCGCCCTCCAGGTCACCGCCGGCCTCGACCCTGATTCCCGCGCCGAATCCCTCGCAACTATCCTCCGCGAAACTGCTGACCTCGCCGCCCACGGCCCCCGGCCCGGCGAACTCGAGCGAGCCAAGCGCCTCGCCATCGCCCAATCCAAGCTCGGCTTCGAGTCCACCTCCGCCCATGCGGCATGGGCCGGCGAAGGGCTCCTCTTTTACAACCGCATACCCTGCCCCAGCGAAGCCCGCGAGAACCTCCTCCAGGTGACCGAAGACCAGATTCAGGGCATCGCACAAAAGATCTTCTCGCAGGAACCCGCCACGGCGGAAATCAGGGCGTGAGATCATCCCTTTTTTACCACAGAGACACAGAGAAGAAGGAGGATACGCAGAAAATAACCGGGGATCTTCATTCAGGATCTGATCTATTCGCCCGGTTTCCCCATCTTTCACACTGTGCCTCTGCGGTAAAAGCCAGCCCGAACCAACAACATGCCCAGCAACCCCTTCCATCCCTTTTCCGGCGATCATTACGTGACGTTGGCGGTCGGCTTTGCGGCGATCGCGGGGCTGCTCGTTTTCGCGAAGCGGTCGGCTGGGAATGCGCGCATGGTGACGGCGCTGCTGGCTTTCCTGAACCTGACGGCCTACCCCTTCGCGCTCTACGCCTGGCGGGATCATCCGCGCTCCCTGGATAACGTGCTGCCCTTCCACCTCTGCGACTTGGCGGCGGTGGTGGCGGGCTTCGCGCTGTTCACGCGGCGTCCGATGCTGCTGACGCTGACCTACTTCTGGGGCATTGCGGCGACCACGCAGGCGCTGCTGACCCCGGCGATAGGCATCGGCCCGCCGCATCTGCCGTTCGTGCATTTTTTCGTGCAGCACTTCGCGATCGTGGCGGCGGCGCTATACATCCCGCTGGTGCTGAAATGGCGGCCGGAGATGCCTTGGTGGAAGTCCCCGCTGAAAGCGTTCGGGATTTCCGTGGCCTACCAGGGCATCGCGCTGCTGATCAACGTGTTGCTGGGGACGAATTTCGCCTTCGCCTCGCGCCCGCCGGACAACCCCTCGCTGATCGACCACCTGGGGCGTTGGCCGCTTTACTTGTTCGCGATGCAGGGGATCGCGCTTGCGCTTTACCTGCTGCTCGCGCTTCCTTTCCGCCGCCGCTCACCATGAAACAGAAATTCCCGCTCACCCTCGCCGCCCTGCTTGCCTCCGCGTTCACAGCCTCCGCAATCACCGATGAGAAAACCGAGGGCACGGCGAACCCGGAGCCAATCCCATCGCTTAATGAAGAAAAGGCCATCCTTGCAACGATCAAAGCCCCCGAAGGAATGGTGACCAAGCTTTTCGCCCGGGAGCCGAACGTGCAGACCCCGACGGCGATCACTTTCGACGAACAGAACCGCCTCTACATCGCGGAGACACACCGCTTCGACCGCGGAATCGAGGACAACCGCAGGAATCCCTGGGTGGCGGACGATTACAAGCTCACGTCCACCGCCGAGCGGCTGGAGATGTATAGGAAATACTCGGACAAGAAGCCGATGTCCTATTACACCAAGTATTCGGAAAAAATCCGCGTGATCGAGGATCGCGACGGGGACGGGAAGTGCGACCACACCAAGCTCTACGCGGAAGGCTTCAACAACCCGCTCGATGGCACCGCCGCCGGCATAATGGCGCTGGACGGGAAAATCTATTTCGCCTGCATTCCCCACGTATGGCTTTTGGAGGACAAGGATGGTGATCTCGTCGCCGAGAAGCGCGGGTCGCTCCAGGAAGGCTACGGCATTTCCGTGAGTCTCAGCGGCCACGACCTCAACGGCTTCGTTCTCGGTCCCGACAACCGGATCTGGTTCACCATCGGCGACCGCGGCTACAACCTGAAAACCAAGGAAGGCCGCCACCTTTACAGCCAATACTCCGGCGCGGTGTTCCGCATGGAGCGCGACGGCGGTAATTTGGAGGTCGTCCACACGGGCTTGCGGAATCCGAAGGAAATCGCCTTCGACCGCTACGGAAATTTGTTTTCCGTGGATAACGAAGCGGACATGCAGGATATGGCCCGCGTCGTCGACGTGGTGGAAGGGGCCCACTCCGGCTGGCAGCGCGGACACCAGGCCTTCCAGAAATTCACCAACCTGATTTACGGAACCCGCCGACACGACACGAACTGGATGCGGGAGCGCCATTGGGACATGGACAGCCCGCTCCGCCCCCGAGCCATCCTCGCTCCCGCAGGCTGGGTAAGCAAAGGCCCCTCCGGCCTCGCCTACAATCCCGGCACCGGCCTTGCGGAAAAGTGGGACAACCATTTCTTCGTGTGCGATTTCGTCGGCGCGAACAGCGCGGTGATCGGTTTCCGCATGGAGCCCAACGGCGCGGGCTTCAAGGTCGAGCGGAAGGAAAATTTCGTTTCCGGCATGCTCTGCACCGATGTCGAGTTCGGTTACGACAGCAAGGCTTACGTCTCGGAATATGTCGGAAGCTGGACCACCTTTGAAAAAGGCAACATCTTCACCTTCGAGGATCCGAAGGAAACGGCGAAGCCGGAGACCAAGGAGGTGCGCGCGCTTTTCGCGAAGGGCATCAATACGATGAAACCGCAGGAACTCGGGAAACTCCTTCGCCATCCCGACATGCGTGTCCGTCTCCGGGCGCAGATCGCGCTGGCGGAAAACACCGCGAACCGCGAGATCCTGATCGCTGCGACAAGTTCAGCGGAGCCTGTCACCACCCGGCTGCACGGTGTCTGGGGACTGGGAAATCTCGCCCGCCTGAAAAAGGATGGCGAGTCCGCGAAACAGCTCGTCCTGCTTCTCTCCGACAGCGAAGCGAAAGTCCGCGGACAGGCGGTGCAAGCCCTTGGCGACGCGGGTCACAAGGCGGGCCTACATGCCGCCACCGCGCTCCTCACCGATTCCGATCTGCGGACGCAGATGCTGGCTGCCATCGCCACCGGCAAGCTGGGCTCCAAGGGGCAGTTTCCCGTGCTGATGGCGATGGTGGAGGAAAACAATGACAAGGACGGATACGTCCGACACGGCGCGGTGCAGGGCATGTTCTTGATCGGCGATGCTGACGCCGTGTTTGCTTTCGCTGACCACAAATCCCCGGCTGTTCGCCGCGCGGTGGTGCTGGCTCTCCGCCGGCTTAAAGACGCACGCATCGGCCATTTCCTCAAGGACACCGACCTCTCCATCGCCGTCGAAGCCGTGCAGGCGATCAACGATGAAATGATCGAGGGAGCGCGCCCAGACCTCGCCGCGGCCACTCATCTCCTGGGCAAGTCCACATGGGCCGTCGATCTCCGCATCCTCAATGCCATGATCCGCGCGGGAGGCGACGAAAACGTCCGCCGCCTGCTCGCTGTTGCCACTGATACATCGCTTTCCGACGACGCCCGCACGGAGGCGCTGTGGCTTATTGGCCGCTTCGACAAGCATCCACCCACCGACCCCACCACGGGGATGTATCGACCGATCACAGAGGAGAGGGACATTGGAAAAGTATTGCCCGAGATCCGCGCGGCGCTGGAGCCGATGCTAACCTCCGCCACGGGGAATCTGCTCGTGGAGGCGATGGGGCTTGCGGGGAAATTCGGTGTGGAAATTCCGAAGGTGGCACTGCTCAACCAATTGACCGGAGTGAAAAATCCCACCGACCTACGCCTCGCCGCGCTCAAGCGTTTGGAAAGCGAAGCGGCCGGGGACTTTCCTGAAATGCTGGTGAAACTCACGGCGGATGGCGACCCGCGGGTGCGTGGAGCGGCGCTGGAATCGTTGGGCAGGCTGTCGCCGGATCTCGCGTTCACTGTCGTCAGCGAAATCCTTTCCACCGGCAAGACGGATGACCAGCAGCGTGCCATCGCCTTGCTCGCCGATCTCAAGCATCCCAAGGCAGCGGCCATCCTTTTGGATTTATTAAAAAATATCGCCGCCCAAGCCGTTAGCGTTCGGCTCGATATCCTCAATGCCGCAGGGAAACAGACCGAACCCGAATTCAAGACCGCGCTCGTGGATTACGAGGCCACCTTGGACAAGAACGATCCCCTAGCTGCATTCGAAATCGCGCGCGAAGGTGGTAACGCCGAAAACGGCAAGCGGATCTTCTACAACAGCGGCGCGGCGAACTGCATCCAGTGCCACAAGATCGGCGATCGTGCGGGCGGCGAGGCAGGACCCAAACTTGACGGTATGGGCAAGCGCCACGACGCAGCTTACATTCTCGAAGCCATCGTCAATCCCAGTGCAAAACTGGCGGCGGGCTACTCTGCCATCGCCGTTACGATGAACGACGGCACCATCGTCGCCGGGATGCTGATGAAAGAAACGGATACCGAGGTTATCGTCAGCGATATCACGACAAAAAAGGAAACCGTCTGCCTGAAATCAGAAATCAAGACCATCCCCCCCGCCATGTCCACCATGCCGCCGATGGGACTCATCCTCTCAAAAACCGACATCCGTGATCTCGTCGCTTTCCTCTCCTCGCTGAAATGAGGATAGCCGGGAGCGACGAGTGATTTTGAACCTTTCTTGGGTTTATCCTCTCTGCATCGCGCAGTTTCACAGACTAGATGCCTGCCAACGCCTCTTCGAAAATGGTAAGCGTGTCATCGAGATCCGCATCGGTGTGGGCGAGGGATAGGAAGCCGGTTTCGTAAGGTGATGGGGCAATGTACACCCCGCGCTCCAGGCAGCCCCAGAAGAACTTTTTGAAGAGAGCAAGATCCTGTTTCATCACATCATCGACGTTGATGATCTCGCGGTCAGTAAAGAACAGGCAGAACATGGAGCCGACGCGGTTGATGGAATGGGGAATGCCTTTTTTCGTCATCACGGCGCGGAGGCCGGTCTCGAAATGGAGGCCGATCTGGTCGAGGCGGGCGAAGCCGTCCGGCGTGCCGGCGGAAAGCTCGCGGAGCTGGGCGAGTCCGGCCGCCATGGCTAGGGGGTTACCGGAAAGCGTGCCTGCCTGATAGACCGGGCCGATGGGAGCGACCATATCCATCACCTCCGCCCGCCCCCCGAAGGCTCCCACTGGCAGGCCGCCGCCAATCACTTTTCCGAAGCAGGAAAGATCCGGCGTGAGGTTTTCCAAGCCCTGCACGCCCGCCTTGCCGAGGCGGAAGCCGGTCATCACCTCGTCGAATATCAGCAGAGCACCGTATTGCTTGGTGATTTTAGAAAGCAGGTTGAGGTATCCTTGCTTCGGGAAAACGAGGCCGGCGTTGGCGGGGTAGGACTCCACGATGATCGCGGCGATCTGATCCCCCATTTTCTCAAATAGTTGGGTGAGTGCATCGGGATCATTGTAAGATAGGACAATGGTTTTTTCCGCAAATGCTTTCGGCACGCCTGCGGAATCCGGCTCGCCGTGGGTGAGCGCGCCTGAACCCGCCGCTACAAGCAGTGAATCACTATGTCCATGGTAGCATCCGTCAAATTTTACGATGTAATCCCGCTTCGTGAAACCGCGCGCCACGCGGATCGCGGACATCGTCGCCTCGGTGCCGGAGGAGGTCATGCGCACCTTTTCGACCGAAGGCACCCAGCCGCAGATAGTTTGAGCCATCTCGACCTCGTACGGATTCGGGATGCCGAAGGAAATGCCGTCCTTAGCGACTTCATGGATCGTGTTGATGATGGCGCTGGGCGCGTGGCCGAGGATGTTCGGACCCCAAGAGCCGATGTAATCGATGTAGGTCTTACCATCGATATCGGTGATGCGGCAACCCTTCGCGCGGCGGACGAAGAACGGCTCGCCATCCACGTTTTTGAAAGCGCGAACGGGCGAGTTCACTCCTCCCGGGATGGTTTGCTTGGCGACGGCGAAAAGTTTACTGGAGAG
>CAMCXJ010000071.1 GCA_945883455.1 Prosthecobacter debontii | reverse complement strand
GTCAACGGCATCTACCAAGGCGCAGTCTTCCATTTCCTCGAAGGCTTCCAGTGCGGCATCATCCCCGCCAAACTCGATGAGCGTGGCGTCCTCTTCGTCGGTGGCTCCAACCGTGGCTGGGCCTCCCGCGGCAACCAGCCTTTCAACTTCGACCGCGTGAAATGGACCGGCAAAACTCCTTTCGAGATCCACACGATGAGCGCGCAGCCCGACGGCTTCACCCTCACTTTCACCGAGCCGGTTGACCCAGCCTCCGCCGTGAACCCCGCCTCCTACTCGATGGAGGCATGGACTTACATCCTACAAAAAGGCTACGGCTCGCCCGAAGTGGACAAGGCCACCCCCGTCGTAAAATCCGCCACCGTCGCCGCCGATGGCAAATCCGTGCGCCTCGTCATCGATGGCCTTGTCCGCGGCCACGTCCACCACCTCAAGGCCCCCGGCGTGAAATCCACCTCCGGCCTCACCCTCTGGCACCCCGAGGCGTTCTACACTCTCAACGAAATCCCCCGGTGATCAGTGGCTGGCGATTCCAGCCCCTAAAACACCCTTACCTGACCGGGCTTCCGGGAGATGACCTAACGAGATACGCCGGAAGCGGCGGTTGTTGACGCGGATTTCAGTAGCTCCGTCCCCATAGCGTGACTGCGCTACTTTGTTTTCCGGTCAGGAAACATTTGTCGGAAAGCCCTGCGAACAGATGTTCCGGCAATCCAGCATCCGCCAGCGGCAGGCAGCGGATGGTGATCTTGTGCTGCTTGGAAAGGGCGTCCTCCTCCTCCGAAGTGCCTGCCCACGGGGTGAGCAGCCAGCCGGGATTTTCCTTTTCCCAATGGGCATGAAACGCGCCGATCTCCGAGCAGGGCGTGATGTTCGCGTCACGCAACGCACGGGCTTTTGAAAGTAGTTTGTCATGAATTTCCTGCAAGATATCGGAAACGCTCCGGATGAAATCTTCCTTGTCGAGGAACGCTTTCTCGGTCGGTGCCTGGTCGCGGCGCTGGAGGCAGACCTTGCACGACTCGATGTCACGCGGGCCGATCTCGATACGGATCGGCGTGCCTTTTTTCACCCAATCCCATTTTTTCGAGCCGCCCTGGATATCGCGGGCATCGACAAAGGCGCGGATCGGATCGCCGTGGAAAGTGCGGGTCATGCGGAGGGTTTCCGCGAGCGCTTGGCAGGCGGCGAGAACGGCTTCCTTGGTCTCCTCCTTCGGCGTGACCGGGATGATGACTACCTGCTGAGTGGCGACGCGCGGCGGCAGCACCAGGCCGTCGTCGTCGGAATGGGCCATGATCAGCGTGCCGATCAGGCGCGTGGAAACGCCCCATGAGGTGGTGTGGGCAAACTCCCGGTTGCCCTCGCGCGAGGTAAAACAGATTTCCTGCGCCTTCGAGAAATTCTGCCCGAGGTAATGCGACGTTCCGGCCTGGATGGCTTTCCGATCCTGCACCATCGCCTCGACGGTCAGGGTCATATCCGCGCCAGGAAAGCGCTCGTTCTCGCTTTTCTCGCCGGGCACGACGGGGATGGCGAGGTGGTCGCGCAGAAACTCCTCGTAAAGGCGGTGGATCATCCGCGTTTCCACGATAGCTTCTTCCTTGGTCTCGTGCGCGGTATGACCTTCCTGCCAGAGGAACTCCGCCGTCCGCAGGAACAGACGCGGGCGCATTTCCCAGCGCATCACGTTCGCCCATTGGTTGATGAGCAGCGGTAGGTCGCGGTAGCTCTGCACCCAGCGCGCGAAGGCCGCGCCGATAATCGTTTCCGAGGTCGGGCGGATCACGTAAGGCTCCGCCAGCTCGCCGGTGGGGATCATTTTCGTTTTCCCAGTCACCGGATCTTTCACGGCCTCAAGGCGATGGTGCGTCACCACTGCGCACTCCGTCGCGAAGCCCTCTGCGTGTTCCGCCTCCTTTTCGAGGTAGGACAGCGGAATCAGCAGCGGGAAATAGGCGTTCTGGTGGCCCGTCTGCTTGAATCGGCGGTCGAGCTGCTGCTGAATGAGTTCCCAGATGCCGTAGCCCCACGGCTTAATCACCATGCAACCCCGCGTCTCGGAGTTTTCCGCGAGATCGGCGGCCTTGATGACTTGTTGATACCACTCGGGGAAATCCTGTTCCCGGGTCGGGGTGATGGCGGTTTTATCTGCGGTCATATCGGTGCGGGAGAGTGATGCCGCCCCTCACGGATTGGCAAGCAGTGATCTCAACGCATCCGATTCCTGTCTAGACCGGTTGCCATAAGTCCGTGCGCGAAAAAGTGACAACAAAGTAGAGTGCGCGGCAGGCTCTGGACTGCTGTGATTTTTCGACGGCTTTGTTTGGCGGGACGACGGGATGCTACCGGGTTACTTCCTTTTTCCATCACTCACCCTAAAAGCCGCTTGAAGAAACGCCGATTCCGCTTTTCAGCCATCCACCGAAAAAGTGAATTCCTCCGATTCGGGCGACATTCGGGCACCGACTTTTTTTCCTGTTAGAAAAAACCAGCCCGCTTGTGGCCGGCAGCCCTTTTAGGATAAGGGAAAAAGGAGGTGGCCCGAGCCGGATTCGAACCAGCGACACGCGAATTTTCAATCCGCTGCTCTACCAACTGAGCTATCGGGCCTCACAGTGCCCTTACGGGCGGGCGGGGAGTAAGTCCCCCACCCCCGGCTTTGACAACCTAAAAATAATAAACATCCCATTTTCCCCCACTCCCCCACTCCCCCCTCGTGCTTTCGCATGTGACAACCCCGTCACCTAGCGCCGCTCCCCAACAGACGCTTTCCCGCCTATCCACAGCAACGACCTCATGGAGCTTTTCCTCATCGATGCCATCGGCCCGTTTTTCCGGGGCTACGCGAAGCAACGGATTAACTGGTCGAAAATCCCTTTCATCCACCTGAAAACCTCCGGCGAGGGACTGGAGGCTCAGTGGGCGGAGATCGAGGCTGACATACGTGCCTTCGCGGCGGAGGTCTCGGCACTGGGTTACAATGCCGTCACGCTCGATGACCTCGCGCACCTCGCCACCCACCCGCTGCACGAGGCAGGAATTGCGGCAGACATCGCGGTGTTCCGGAAACGCTTCGCACGGCTCTTCGACATACTGGTAGATGAGTTCGGACTGAAGGTTTTTCTCACCTCCGATATCCTACCGCTGACCCCGGCGCTCGACGCGGCCTTCGGAAGCGACACCGCGAAGCTGGAGGATTACTACCTATCCTTGGTGGAAGGCATCCTCGACGATTTTCCCCAGCTCTCTGGCCTCATCCTCCGCATCGGCGAGAGCGATGGCAACGACGTGAAAGACCCGATACGCACCCGCCTCCACCTGCGCGACCCGAGGGAGACGAACCGCCTTTTGCGGAAACTTATGCCTGCCTTCGACTCACGGGGAAAAACGATGATCCTGCGGACGTGGACGGTGGGCGCACACCATATCGGCGATCTCATCTGGCACCGCGGCACGCTGGCGGAGACGCTGGAGGGCATGGACTCTGCGAATTTCATCGTCTCCATGAAACATGGCGAGAGCGATTTCTTCCGGCACATTCCGCTCAACAAGGCCTTCTTCCGGGTAAAGCAGCGCAAGATCATCGAGCTGCAGGCGCGGCGCGAGTACGAGGGCGCAGGCGAATACCCGTCCTACATCGGCAGCGCGTGCGAGGCTTTCGCGCGGGAGCTGGAGACAGCGGAGAACATGGCGGGCATCTCCGTCTGGTGCCAGACGGGCGGGTGGCACCGCTTCCGGCGGCTCGCCTTCCTGCCGGGAAACAAGCACCCGGACACATGGATCCGGCTCAACACTGCTGCCGCGATCCACATTTTCCGCTATCGGAAAAGCGTCGAGCAATCCGTCGTGGAAACGGTGGGCGAGGAGCGTGCGCCCGCCACCCTCCAGCTCCTGCGCCACGCAGACACACTGATCCTCCAGCTCCTCTACATTGAGGATTTCGCGCGGCAGAAACTTTTCTTCCGCCGCGTGCGCATCCCGCCGCTTCTCAACGTGTATTGGGACTGCCTTTTTATCAACCACGCCGTTTCCAAAACCCTCCGCCACTTCGTCCCGGATCCCGAGCGCGCCCTGCGCTCCGGCGAGGGCGCGGCCACCCTTTTTCCGGAAATGATCCGCCTCGCCAGGGAGGCGCAGTTGCCCGTGGCAGACATCGAGCACATGCGGGATTTCTTCGCGATGCTAATGCTCGCGCGGCGCTACTATTTCCTGCCCTTCGACGAGGAGCTGGCGGAGCGCATCCGTGGTGCGAAAAAAGAATACAAGAAGCGCTACCCCGCCACCGAGCGTGAGCGCTACCGGATCAAGGTCTCCTTCGAGCCTTTCAAGGTGAAGCGCCGCACACTCTCCTGGGCCGCCTCGCTGCTGCTGCGAAAAAAACGCGGCTACCGTGTGATCGACCACCTCTTCACCCTTCACCTTATCGGCTACCTCTTCCGCCTCTTCAAGCCGCGCGACCCGAAGGCCATGCCCAAGTTTCTGCGGAAATCCGCGATGGGGATCGATTCGCTGTTCCGCTAAGCGACAGGCCAGGCTCAGGTGATGTGGGCGGCAAGCCAGTCGCGGAACGGTTCCCAATCCTTCGGCAGGTTGGTGGCGACCTTTTCCTTGTCGGCGAGGATGGCGAGACGCTCGGGGATTTCCACCGCGCCCACGCCGAGTTCCGCGTCCATGACATCCGGAAATTTCGCGGGATGGGCCGTCGCTAGGGTGATGGTGGAGCTGCCGGGATGGGCGGCGTGCCACCTCTTCGCGGCAAGCCAGCCGACGGCGGTATGTGGGCAGACTTCGTAGCCATGGAGCGCTTTTGCCTCGCGGATCGCCACGCGCGTTTCCTCGTCGGTGAAACTCATGCCGCTCACGCAGCCGCGGAACTTATCCCACGAGTTTCCGAAAAGGGCGGACATACGGACGAAGTTCGACGGTGCGCCGACATCCATCGCGTTGGAGATTGTGGCGACGCTGGGGCGCGGCGTGTAGGTGCCGGTTTCTAGATAGGCCGGCACCACATCGTTGCGGTTTGTGGCGGCGATAAAATGGCGGATGGGCAGGCCAAGTTGCTTCGCGAGCAGGCCGGCGGTGAGGTTCCCAAAGTTCCCCGAGGGTACGACGAAGACCGGCTCAATTCCATCCGCAAGCTGCCGGGCACTATGGATGTAGTAGAAGCTCTGCGGGACGAGGCGGGAGAGGTTGATCGAGTTCGCGGAGGTGAGGTTCATGCGCTCAGCGACCTCGCGCTCCAGGAAGGCTTTCTTAACCAGCGCCTGGCAATCGTCGAAGGTGCCCTCGATCTCCAACGCCGTGATGTTTCCGCCGAGAGCGGTGAGCTGCTTTTCTTGGAGTCCAGAAACCTTGCCCTTCGGATACAGGATGATGACCCGTGTGCCGGGGACCTTGTGGAAAGCGGATGCCACCGCGCCGCCGGTATCCCCCGATGTGGCGACGAGGACGGTGAGCTCGCGGTTTTCGCCGCGCGTGAGATATGCCATTAGCCGCGCCATGAAGCGCGCGCCGAAGTCCTTGAACGCCAGCGTAGGCCCATGGAACAGCTCAAGGATATGGTCGCCGGGCGCGAGGGTTATGATAGGCGCATCAAAGGCCAGCGTACCATCCACGATCTCGCGCAGTTTTTCCTCTGGCACATCCTCTCCGAAAAACGCGTCCGCTACGGCGAAACCGATTTCACTGAATGAAAGATCCCGCCATTTTCCCCAGAAATCCACACCGAGAACCGGTAGCGTGTTCGGCATGTAGAGCCCATTGTCCGGCGGCAGCGAGCGCAGGATCGCTTCCTTGAGATCGACCTGATGGGCGGGGTTGTTGGTGGAGTGGTATTTCATTACTTTACCACATACACGCCGCGTGGGTTGATCTTCGACACATGCACTTGGCAGTTCACGGGGATGGCGGTGAAAACTTTTTCCACGGCGGCACCCACCTTGCGGGCGATTTCCTCACCCTCACAGAGAGCGAAGACAGAAGGGCCGGCGCCGGAGATGGAGAAGCCAAGCGCACCGGCACCGAGGGCGGCGCGCTTCGCCTTGTAGAAATCGGGGATGAGTTTCTGGCGGCGCGGCTCGGCGATCACGTCGTGGATGGAGCGGGAAATGAGACCGTAGTCTTCCTGCATGAGTCCGAGGATCAGGCCGCCGAGGTTGCCGATCTGTTGGGTAGCGTTCACGAGCGGGATTTCTTTTGGCAGGATTTCACGGGCGACCTTGGTAAGGATTTCGATATCCGGGTGGACGACGGCGGCCCAGAGATTTGCAGGTGCAGGGATCTGGGCGATGTCTAGTTCCTCGTTGGAGCGGATGAAAACGATACCGCCGAGCAGGCAGGGGCCGACGTTGTCCGCGTGCCACGCGCCATCCGCAGAAGCCTCACCGGCCATCGCAAAAGGGAGCAGCTGGCGTTTCGAAAGCGGCTCACCGATGAGCTTGTTGACCGCATAGACACCCGCCACCGCAGAGGCAGAGGAGGAGCCGAGACCGGAGCCGAAGGGCATTTTCTTGTGGATCTCCATCTCGATACCGCGATCCAGCATACCAAGGTGTTTCAAGAGATCGAGCGCGGCCACACCCGCCGTGTTTTGCGTGGGATCCTTGGGTAGTTTTCCGCCGTCACCGGTAATCTTGGTAATTTGAAGGCCGGGCTTGTTTGAGTTGCGTACGACGATTTCATCGCCCGGCGAGTCGATGGCGAAGCCCAACACGTCGTAGCCGCAAGCGACGTTGGCTACTGTGGCGGGAGCGAAGACGCGGATTTCCTGATTGGCTGACATGATGTTTTTTCCACTGAGAAAGGGGCGGGAGTCTGCTTCGGGTAAGCACTCGATATCAAGCACGACTTTGCCCCGCGATCACAGGCTCAGAAGTCGATCTCCATACCAAGTTTTCCGACATTGACGCAAGCGTCCTTGGCACTCAAAGCCATCTGAAGGCTCGCCGCCGAATCGGCCTCCCCGTGGACAAGCCAGGTGTGTGTCTTCGGGCCGGTGATGCGAGCGTAGTAATCGAGCAGCTCCGAATGGTCGGCGTGGCCGGAGAAGGAGTCGATGGTTTCGATGTGCGCGTGGACATGGAAGCTATCGCCGAGGATGTTGACGGCTTTCGCCCCGTCCCGGATTTTCCTGCCCAAGGTCCCTTCGGCGCAGTAGCCGACGAAGAGGATGGTCGTGTGAGGGTTCTCGATGTTATTGCGGAGGTGGTGGAGGATGCGACCTGCCTCGCACATGCCGGAGGCGGAAATGATGATCGCCACGCCCTCGATGTCGTTGAGCTCCTTGGAGCCTTTAACGGAACGCACGAGAGTGAGTTCCTCAAAGCCGAACGGGTTCTGTTTCTCGAATAGCGTGTGATACACCTCCTCGCTGAAAGCGTCCGGGTGCAGGCGGTAGATCTCGGTGGCGCTCACCGCCAGCGGGCTGTCCACATAGACGGGGATGTGCGGAATCTGGTTCTTGAGCAGGAGATCGTTTAGGTAGAAGAGGATCTGCTGTGTCCGCTCGACAGCGAAGGCGGGGATCAGAATTTTTCCGCCGCGTTTCACCGCCTGCCGGATCACATCAGCGAAGCGATCGTCGATGCCCGGCGCCATGTCGTGCTCGCGCCCTCCATAGGTGCTTTCCATCAGGAGGAAATCGACATCCGTCACCGCCACCGGATCGCGGAGCACTTCGTTATTTCCTCTACCCACATCACCGGAAAACAGGAAGCGCTTCTTCCTGCCGTCGGATCGATCCGCGACGTCGAGGATGACTTGGGCGCTGCCAAGGATATGCCCCGCATCAACAAAGGTGAGTTCCACCCCGTCGGAGATCATAATGGGCCGTTCGTATCCGATAGTGACGAACTGTCTGAGGCATTTTTCGGCATCGATTTCATCATACAGCGGCTCCACTGGATCGAGTCCTTTGCGGACGCGATGCTTGTTGAGCCATTCAATGTCGCTTTCCTGGATGCGGGCGCAATCGCGGAGCATGATCTGGCAGAGGTCACGGGTCGCGTTGGTAGCGAAGATCGATCCCTTGAAACCCTTTTTGGCGAGGTTCGGCAGGTTGCCGCTATGGTCGATGTGCGCGTGGGAAAGAACCACTACATCGACGGATGCCGGATCGAAGTGGGGAAACCAGCAATTGATTTCGTATGCGTCCTTGCGATGGCCTTGGTAAAGCCCGCAATCGAGGAGGATACGCTTGCCGTTGATTTCCAGCAGGTGCTGGGAGCCCGTGGTTGTCCCCGCCGCTCCGCAAAACTTGAGTTTCATATGAAATGATCCTCTCCCAGCGCACGCGCGAAGCAACGAAAAAAGCTTGTTAGGAAACGACTTAGGAGAGGTCGTCCGCCGTAACGGAGCGCTGTTCGCGGCTACCGAGCATGACGGCATGTGTCACCACCGACTGGGGCTCCGCGTCAAAACGGAAGCTATGGCAATTCGGGCAGATCGCGGTGGCTTTGCCCACAATGGAATCACAGCCTTCGCAGACCTTGTAGTTCGCGGGGTTCGAGGCGATCTTCGCGGCTGTCTCCGCGCGGTTGGGTGGGGGTGTCTGCATGGTTCGGGCACGGAAAAAGCGGCACCGGATGACCGGCCCGCTTGTATCTCTAGGGCAATTGAGCCCCGAGGCCTGGAGTGCCGGTCAGGCGATCGCGGCAAGCGCCTTGGCGGTCTTGCTCTTGAGATTCGCCGCCTTGTTCGGGTGGATCAGGTTGCGCTTGGCGGCCTTGTCCACCACGGAGGAGAACTCGGAAGCAGCCTTGGCAGCAGCATCCTTGTCGCCGGATCCGATCGCGGCGATGGCTTTCTTGCGGACCGTCTTCATACGGGATTTCTCTGCGCGGTTGCGCTCGGTGCGGACGACGGTCTGGCGGTTGCGCTTGATTGAGGACTTGTGATTGGCCATGGTATTAAAAATTCGTTTTGTTTAGCCCCGCGTGGGTGTTCATGGGGGCGGGAACCTAGAGGAGGTGGGATATTAGTGTCAAGCTGATGTTTTCGGAAAATCCGCGCTCAACGGACGACCATGTTGTTTGTTTTGGGGGCGACTGAAGCAGGTAACGAACCGCGCACCACATAGACATCCGCGCCTTGCCCCACGCGGTCATAAAGGTCCACGATATCGCGGCATCCCATACGGATACAGCCGTAAGAGGCGGGCGTTCCGAGTCGGTTCATTTCAGGAGTCCCGTGGATGTAGATGTAACGGCGGAAAGCGTTGCGGTTGTTTGCATCCGTTCCTGCCAGCCACAAGATACGGCTGACAATCGGATCACGGCCCGGTGCGTTCGGCTTTAGCACCTCGCCAGTCGGGCGGCGGCTCTTGAAAACTGCGCCCGGCGGGGATCCGGAGCCGATTTTCTTCGCGACCTTCATCCTGCCTAGCGGGGTGCGGTTGGAGCCGGGCTGGTCACCCAGGCCGAATTTGGAAGTGGAGATTTTGTAGGCCTTGATCGGTTGGCCGTCCCGGACAAGCAGCATTTTCTGGTCACGAACACTGACGATCATCTTGTTGCTGCTGTCGACGGAGGGACCGCAACTGTTAAGGAACGGGATAATGCCAATGAGGGGGAGAAGAAGGCGGGTGATACCTCTTTTCATGGGTCAGTGTGGATCGGAAAGGTTGGTGGCTGGCGTTTCGGCGGATTTGGGACTGGAGACGGAAGGCAGCATACGTGCCAACGAGGCGGTGGATGTGTAGAAGAACCCGACCGGGAATGGGAGCAAAAGGATCGCGGATGACCAGCGACCCTGCATCGCCGCCTCAATGACCACGAAAAGGAAGAAACAACCGAAAAGGAACTCCACGAACGGCGTCAGGGTTTTCATCGCCTTGTAGCTGCTCTTTTTCCAATCCGAATTTTTCAGCTCAACCCCGTATTTCGGCGTGCGGATGAAGGCGGTCTGGTGGTTGCAAAGCGCCTCGATGACAGCTTTCGCGTTGGTGATCGACATCCCGATGCCGAGTGCGAGAAGCAGAGGCAGGTAAGGGATTTCCTTCCACCATGTGTCCGGGCGGAGCGCTTTCTGCGAGGTGAGATAAAACAGTAGCACCGAGACTGAGGCGAAGAAGAAGATGGGTATGTTGATGATGTAGTAGGTGAGCGCGCCGAAATCAGGATGAGCGTGCTGGCTTGGATAGATCAGGAAGCACAGGCAGATCAGGAGCAGGTAGGCAAAATTCGATGTGAGGTGGGCGGTGGCCTCCATTTTCACGAACAAGGGCAC
>CAMCXJ010000070.1 GCA_945883455.1 Prosthecobacter debontii | reverse complement strand
CCGTGCGGATTCTACGGAGATTCAAAACGCCAGTGCCGCTGCTCCGTCCGGCAGATCGAAAACTACCGCCAGAAGATCAGCGGCCCCTTGCTCGACCGTATCGACATCCACGTCGAGGTGCCGCTTGTCGATTTCCGCGAACTCACCTCGGATGCCATCACCGGCGAGTCATCAGCGGTGATCCGGGAAAGGGTCGCCGCCGCGCGCGACATCCAGGTGAATCGTTTCAAATCCGCCAAGCTCACCACCAACGCCGCCCTGGGCGCGAAGCAAGTCCGCGAGTGCTGCAAGCTCGACGCCGAGGGCCGCGGCTATCTCGAGCACGCCATGGAGCAGATGAACTTCTCCGCCCGCGCCCACGACCGCATCCTGAAAGTCGCCCGCACCCTAGCAGACCTCGCGGGCAAGCAGGACATCACCGGCAACGAGATCCTGGAGGCGATCCAGTTCCGCTCCCTCGACCGGCGGCTTTTTGAGTGAATCCAACATACCGAATACCATGTCCCAAATCTCACTCTTCGAGGAAAAACAAGTCCGCCGCGCATGGAATGCGGAACAGGAAAAATGGCTGTTCGCCATAGTCGATGTCGTAGCCATTCTGACCAACAGTTCCAATCCACAAACCTACTGGCGCGTCATGAAAAAGCGCCTGATGGATGAGGGAAACGAAACCGTTACAAATTGTAACGGTTTGAAAATGACCGCCGCTGACGGAAAACAGCGCATGACCGATGTCGCAGATACCGAGGCTCTCCTTCGCATCATCCAGTCCATCCCATCCCCCAAAGCCGAACCCTTCAAAATCTGGCTCGCCAAGGTCGGCTATGGGAAAAGATTCAAAAGTTGCATATTGGTGGGGGGTGTATTACCGGACATGCATGCGTTTCATGTATTCTCACCTGCTGGGCCTGAAGTCCCCAGCCGCTTTTCTGTTGGCCGTGATGGCCGCTTCCTGCGGTGGAACCTGCCCTGCGCCTCCGATAGACCGGGCGGTCATGAAGCATGTGTCCGATTCTTTCGAGCCAATCAACCGAGCCACGTGGGAACTGAACCGAGGCGTGACTCTCGGTATCCTCGAACCAGCGACCAACGTTTACCTCACGGCCGTCCCGGAGCCGGTGCGTCAGTCGATCGGCAACATGCGCGACAACCTGACCGGTCCGCTGCGCATCACCAACCAGATCTTGCAGGGGCGCTGGAATGACTCCGGAGAAGAATCATTGAGATTCCTCGCGAACACGACGGCTGGAATCGGCGGTGTGTTCGATGTGGCCGCTCACATGGATCTGCCGGGCAGCCGGGGAAGCTTCAACCAGACCTTCCAGCACTGGGGCTGGCGGCCGGATACTTATGTGGTGCTGCCATTTCTCGGCCCCAGCGATAATGTGGCGGCTCCTGCCCGCGCGATGGATGTGGTTGGTGATCCCGTGACTTATATCGCTGGCCTAGAATTCGCATTGATTGCTCCACGTGTGCACCAGTTGAGCGATATCATCCCTCAGGCGGCCAGCGTGATGCGCGTCGAGTCGGATTCCTATGATTTGGTGCGCCAGGCATGGCCGTATCTTTCGCGGACAACACCGCCGGATTGGACGCTGCGGGGCGCGCCGGATTTTTCCACAATGGAGACCTTGGCGGCGGCGCGTTACAAGCCCAACGATCCTAGCTTCGTGTTCCGCGGAAAAAGACACCTGATCCGCCTGCCTCACACGGGTAAGAACTTCCCCTATCAGGTATGGATGCAGAAACACCCTTCACCGCTGGTTTTTCTGAGCCCAGGAATCGGCTCGCACCGGATGTCGGGCAACGTGTTGGTTCTGGCCGAGGCGATGTTCGAAAGGGGGTTTTCGGTGGTGACGATTTCGGGGATATTCCATCCTGAGTTCATGGAATGCGCCTCGGCCTTGTCGATGCCGGGCAATCCGGTGAGCGACCGTGCGAACCTGCTCGCCGCATTCACGGAGATCGATGCCTCGATTCATCGGAAATATCGCGGGCGCGTAACGAACCGCGTGCTCGCCGGGTTTTCCCTAGGCGGCTTCTCCACCCTCCAGCTGGCAGCTACCGAGGCAGATCATGCCCCGGGATCCGTGCGGTTCGACCACTACCTCGCCATCCAAACCCCGGTTGACCTGCAGCAGGCTTACCGCACGCTTGACGAGTATTATTCGGTGCCAGCTTCGTGGCCGGAAGCCGAGCGCGCCCAGCGTGTCGATCACACATTTCACAAAGCGGCGGCATTGATCGACCAGCGCCCTCCGGAAGGGGTGCCGCCGTTCGATGCGGATGAATCGCAGTTGCTCGTAGGTTTTGCATTTCGCGTGGTTTTGCGCGACGCGCTTTACAGCATCCATCGGCGCACGCCTTCGGATCTCGTTTCCGTGCCCACGTCATCATGGCGACGTGAGAAATCGTACGAAGAATTCATGAACTTCAGTTTCGACGATTACCTCAACCGTTGGCTCGCACCGCAGGAACTGGAGAGAGGAGTGAGTGTGCAGCGTCTCTTCGATGCGACAACGCTCAGGGACATGGAGCGTTCGTTGCGCGCAAACGACCGCATCCGCGTGATCGGCAATCGCAACGACTTCCTTATCACGCCTCAGGACGCGGTGTGGATGACCTCCACCTTCGGCCACCGCGCGCATTGGCTACCATCCGGCGGGCACCTCGGAAATCTCGGCGACCCCCGGTTTTTCGAAGTGCTCGGAAACGTGATGGAACCCATGCGCCCGGGTAAAGATTGATCCGGACAAAGCGCGAAGGGGAAAGCCACCGCGCCGACCGAAGCCGTGCGCGGGTTTGCCTTTGCCTCCCTAGGAAAAATTTCCGGCTCAGTTTTCGATACTATCGGGCTTGCCGAAGCGGAACGTAAATCCTTTTCCGTTCGCGGAGCCGACGTTCACGCGATCGATCCTTTCCCGGATATCCTTCGGGGCCGCCTCCTTCTCCTTGTCCGAGTTCCATGGGCCTTGCCAGATGGCGTTGTTCGCGGTGTCCCGGACGGTCACCTGGGTGTCGCCGTTGGAGGATTTGATCTCAACGGAGCCCTCGTTGTCCATCAGGCGGATCGTTGAGTTCTGTTGGAAGCGCACTCCCCCGTCCTCACCTTGGGTGATGGGCGGGACTTCCAGTTCGAGGGCACGGTTCATCTGTTCGCGCATCCTGCGGAAGGTGTTGTCGAAGCGCTGGTCGGGCAGAATGCCTAGGTGATCCGCACCGAACCCCTGGAGATTCTGCTGCATCAGGCCGCGCAGGCGGTCGGCCTGCGCCTTGGGAAGCCCTTCGAGGAAAGGCTCCGGCTCGAGGTGCGCGCCGAGCTCCGCCGGGCGCTCGGTCAATGTGACATGTGCCTTGTCCGGTTTGCCTTTGCGGATGAGTTCGATCTCGAGTTCGTCACCTACCTTGTGGGCGCGGATTGTTTCACTGAAAAGACCGGGATCCGCCACGCGTGTCCCGTTGACAGAAAGGATGATGTCGTTGACAGCAAGACCCGCTTCCACGGCGGGGCTGTCGGGGCAGACGGTGCGGACGATGACTCCGGTGTCCGTGCCGATGCCGAGGTGCTCGGCGACCATATCGGGAATGACGGCGGTGGAAAGCCCGAGGAATGGGAGTTTGGCGGCGGGTTCGGTTCCCGCCCGCTCTTCGCCGAGGAGTGCGGCGGGTGGCTTGGCGTCTTCCGGCGGAGGTTCGATGGCGGGCAGCGGCGCGAGCGTGCAGAATGCGAAGCCGCCGATCAGGTAGGCGGAGGGAAGGGTTATGGATCTGGCTTTCATTACGTTGTTTAATACTAGAAGCGTAGTAGTCTTTGCGCCTTGTCTGTAGATCCTCAGTCTATTTTTTCGGGAACGATCACGTATTCGAAACGCGGCCTCTCCACGCTGGCAGGATTGCCGGCGGCGTCCAGCACGGTGACCTTTTCCATGTAGGTCATGCGCAGCACGCGATGCGGCTGGTTCTTGCCTCGCCAGATCACGCCTTCGTCACGGGTTTCGCCGGGATTGCGGTTAAAGGAGGCGGGGGCGATCATGGATGGCGCCGTGGTGAAAGGGGGTGAGAGGGATTCGGACTTATCCCCGGTTACGGCCGTCTGGACGTGTTTGGTTTCCGCAGGAACCATGAGAGCGGCGAGGGAGCCGAGCAGGGCGACAGCGGCGGCCGCCGCGATGTTGAAGCGGAGGGCGCTCTTCTTTTGGCCCGTCACCGAGGCTCCGTTGGAAGGCTTGTTGAAAAGGAGTATCTTATCGTCCACTGCGAATGGGGTATCTCCTAGGGCGTCTAGCAAAGATGATCGCAGGGCGTTCGGGATGGCTCCTGGACGCAGCGCCCTGAGGCGGGTCTCGAGCGCGGCCTCACCATCGGAAAGATGCTCGTGGGTTCCCTCCGCGCAGGCGGTGAGGCGGGAGAGGAAATCCTCATCGAGCCCTGCGGGATTCAGGTTGCTGAGTTCCCGCTCAGTGATGGTGGGTATTCTGGACATGCTTGTATTGCTAATTCTCGTGTTCGCAAATTTCAGATCGAGAGGTCTCCCCTGCGGCGTGCCGTGCCCAGTTCGCGTTTCAACGCCTCCAGACCATAGCGATACCGGGAGGCCGCCGTGTTTTGGGAAATTCCGAGCGCCTCACCGATTTCCGCGAACGTGCGCTCGCCCCATACCTTCATGATGATGACTTCCGAAAATTTCTCCGGCAATGATTTGAGGGCGCTCTCCAGTTGGGAGCGTGTTTCATCGTCCCCGCCTTCGGCATCGAACCATGGGTGGAACGCGCCGAATTGCTCCGCCTCGAGATCCGCCGAGACGTTGTTCTCCCGGCGCTTGCGGCGGTCGTCTTTCCGCGAGAGATCGATGGCGAGCCTACGTATCGTCGCATACAGGTATGGCTGCCATGCGTCATGGCCGCCCACGAATTCGCCGCCGCGGATTTTAACCACGAGTTTGACGATGGCGTCTTGAAGTACGTCTTGTGCGTCTTCGTTGCTGCGGGTTTGGTTCTTCGCGAAAAGGAAAAGTCTCGGACCATACTCCTCAATCCACTCACGCCACGCGGCGGCAGCGGGGGAACTCTTGGCGTGAGCTTCAATTGGTGTCATTCTCTTTTGAAGATACACAAACAGCGGCGCACCCCTTACGATTTGTTCATATTTTCGTATCAGTGAATGGCGAGTTTTGCACACACCATCCCCAAAGTCTTAAGAGACATCTTCCGCAAACGCCGCCAACTCCTCCACCTCCTCTTCCACACCGCCACCATTCTTCGCTTCCGAATAGGAAGTTTCGAACGGCAGGCCATTGGAAAGCTCTGATAAGCGAAGAATGCTCTTCGTAGCCTTCTTGGCCTACGTAGCCTCGGCGAAGTAGGTGGCGAAGAAGGGCGCCGAAGAAGGGTTGCTCATGGAGGAAACTTATCGCAATTATGCTCACATGTTTTACGCACAAACCCCGCTCATCCCCGACCGCATTTTCTGTCCTTCAGTTTCTTCAAATCAACAACCTGTCGGTCGTAGGTATGAACCGACCACAACCCCGAGGAACCGGATGCGTTAATTGCGCTCGTCCGAATCAGTGGGGGGGCGTCGTCCGGTCTTCGGCCGGGCGGCCCTATCCCGGAAGCAGTCAGCTGCTGGATTTCGACGAGGCGGTGAACGTCACGCTCGGCCTGCCGAAACCGCGCACTAGCCCGAGTCATGGCAACGCGTTTTCCTTCGCGGGGAAAGGCGAAGCGAACCCCGCGTCGATGACCGCCGCGATCAGGCTGGCGTGTGGGTTAGTTTGACCGGGAGCTTGACGGATACACCAACAGGACTATCCTGTGTGTATGAGAACGAACATCGAACTCGACGATTCGCTGGTTTCCAAAGGCCTGCAAATCACCGGACTGAGAACCAAGAAGGATCTGGTGGATCATGCGTTGCGCGAACTGGTGAGGAACAGGGATCAGAGGAAAATCCTGGCCTTGCGGGGGAAAATTCATCTGCAGGGAGAGATTAGTGAAACCCGGCGGCACCGTTTTCCGTGATCCTAGTCGATACAAGCGTGTGGATCGATTTTTTCGGTGGCAGGGAATTAACCGAGGTCGATGAACTAGTCAGGCTCATCGGCGCGGGTGAGGAGATTGTTTTTACGGGGGTTATCCTTCAGGAGCTTGCCCAGGGCTGCGCGACGACAAGGGAACTCAATCTGATCGAGAACCACTTCCGGCCTTTCGGGGAAATTTTTGTCCAGCGCAGCACCTACCTGCTTGCCGCTAAACTCTTTCGCGACTGCCGGAAGAAAGGTTTCACGATTCGCAGTTCAATCGACTGCCTTATCGCTGCCTGTGCGATCGAATCAGAATGCTCGATGCTTCACAACTACAGGGACTATGGCTTTATCGCAAAGGTCTCGGCGCTGAGAATCCATCACGTGTGACTACACTTTCGCCGCTCTTCCACGATACATCAGTCCGAGGAACACCCACACTTGCCTGAGCTTACCCTGCGAAAATGCTGCGGTGCTTGGTGAGGTATTTTACGGACGGGGCGGTGATTGGGCGCAAGGAGTTTGTGAACGAGGCGTTCGCGGGAGCGCGGGAGCGGTTTTCGGAGAGGAGAAAGGATGGGGCGCGGCGGCGAAGGGTTTGCTATGGAGTATGCGCGATCTGCGGGTGAGGGTTTAATGAAACCAAAACCGTTGATAGCAAGAGGTGGAAAAGGGTTGAGGCGACCGAAGATCGCCGCCACGATTCAAACGCTGAATCTTACCCGCGCCTGACTTTTTCAGACGCCAGTGCGCGGATGACGTGGACGAGGAGCATGGCGCAGATGAGGGTGATACAGAGTTCGAGGGCGGGGGATGCGCCGCGATTGCGATCGCCGGTCAGGTATTGCGCGAAGCTGGGAAAATTTAGCGCTCCGCGCCCGAGTCCTAACAGTGCGAGGACGCCCGCGCCGATGATGCCGTGCGATGGCATTTTCAGGCTGAACAGGCCGGTGATCAGGAAGCCCCCGCCGAGCGTGAGGCAGCCGAGAAGGAAGGCCATGCCGTCGTCCTTTCCGAGAATGCTGGCACCATAGAAGCCGAGTCCGAAGACCGCAGCGGCGGCGAGGAAAATGAACACGCGGACGATTTTCATCGCAGTGCCCACGCGATGTGCGGGGTGTAGAGATCGGGCTCTAGAAGGAAGGAATCGTGACCTTTGTCGGAGTGGACGGTGATGTGCATCACGGACACGCCGGATTTCTCAAGATGGCCGACGAGCTCCGTTTGTTCCTCGGGGTAGAAGCAGAAATCCGAGTCGATGGAGAACACCAGCCACTTTTGTCCGGCGCGTTTCGCCCCGGCAAAGAGTTCCTCAGGGGTCTGCGCATTGCCTTCGTTGAGAGCGTCGTAACGCGACCACATGTCGATGATGCGCAGGTAGGTGTTGGCATCGAAGCGGCGGACGAATTTTTTCCCTTGGTGGAGCATGTAGCTCTGGAATTGGTCGCGGACGCGATACCAAGCGAGCACGTCGTCGGGTTGGATCACGTCTTGGCGGGCGCGGTTCTCGAAGGAATCGAGGTGGACGAAAGTCTTGTGCGAGATCATGCGCGCGAGTGCGAGACCGTAGAAGGGAGGCTTCGTTTCATAGAAATCGCCGCCGTTGAAATTCGGGTCGTTCTCGATCGCGAGGATTTGTTCGAAAAGGATGAGGCGGTTCAGGACGGTGGTGCGGAAGCCGGACGCGATGTTGATCACGTGTCGGACGCGGTCGGGGAGGCGGGTGGCGAAACTCAGCGAGATCAGGCCGCCGACGGACGGGCCGACGACGGCGTGGAGGGTTGTGATGCCAAGATGATCGAGTATTAGCGCGGCGGCGTTGACCTGATCCGAGGCAGAGATGGAGGGGAAGGAAGAGCCCCAGCGTTTGCCGGTTTCCGGGTTTATGGAGGAGGGGCCAGTGGAGCCGTAGCAGCCGCCGAGGTAGTTGGGGCAGATCACGAATAGCTTAGTAGTGTCGATTGCCTTGTCGGGGCCGATGATATTTTCCCACCAGCCCTCGTGGAGTTCGGGTTGCCAGAGATCGCCGATACCCGGGATGGAAGGGTTTCGACCGGCTGCGTGGTGTGAGCCGGAGAGCGCATGGAAGAGCAAGACGGCGTTGGAGGCGTCGGCGTTGAGTGTTCCCCATGTTTCGTAAGCGATGGTTAAACCGGGCAGCGTCGATCCTTCGCGCAGGGGAAAGGCTTCCTTGCTATCGAAAAACTGGGTGACAGTGGAGGCGGGCATGGGCAGAGAATCAGGCGAAAGAGGCCGCGCGTTCAATCTGGAACTCTATGAAATCCCGTCGCGCGGTGTTTGGATTAGATTTCGAGCAGGGCGAGTTGCCATTTCATGAGGACATCGCCCGGTTGAGCCTCATTGGCCGCGAGTGATTCAATCACGGAACGCGAGGCGATCAAGGAGCCGTCGATGTCGAGTTCAGTGGCGATTCGGTTACGGCGCGCGATCATCTCGTCCACGCGCTGGTCGAACTCGCGGTCGCGCTTGCGTCGTTTCGTGACAAGACGTGCTGGCCATTCGGATTTTGGCAAGGCCTTGAGTTTAGCGAGGGCTTCGTGGAAACTTTTCACGCGGTCGCCGCGGTAATGGCGGGGCAGATCGATCTTTTTGGCATCCGACAGCAGCTGGCACCATTCTAGTAGGTCGCGGTTGGTGGCGACCATGAAGGAGGGCCGATCCCATGTTTCGGCTTCTTTGTCACGCCAGTTCCAAAGTGCACGCAGGCAGGCGAGGCCGTAGGGTTCGAGTTTGCTGGAACCGGAGATGCGCCATTGGTCATCCCTGGATTCGTCGCGGCTGGCCACTTTTTCCCTTGCGGCTTCGCAGCTCTCCGTAAACCAGTCGTAGCGGCCTTTCGCCTTGAGTTCGGCGACGATTTTATCGCCCATTTCAAGGAGGTAGACCACGTCGTTGAGAGCGTAATCGATCATTTTTTCGGAAAGCGGGCGCATGCCCCAATCGGCTTTCTGAGAGGATTTGGAGAGGACGACGTCGAAGTAATGCTCCACAAGGTTGCCTAGTCCGAACTGTTTGACGCCAAGCAGCCGAGCTCCGATCTGGGTGTCGTAAACAACGGGGGGCAACTCGCCGAACTCCCGTTTCAGCATGGTCATGTCATAATCGGCTCCATGCATCCAGACCGTGGCATCCTTGAGGTAGCGGGCGAGGGGGGAGAGATCGTCGATGGCGAGGGGATCGATGAGAACGGACTCCTCTCCAGCGGAAAACTGGATGAGGCAGAGGGATTCTTTATGGCGGTGGAGGCTGTTGGCTTCGGTGTCGATCGCGCACACCCTTTTTCCTGCCATGTCGTTACAGTTTCCGAGAAACTGTTCGAGCTGGGGGGTGGAACTGATCATGGCAATGAAAGAGAAGGCGGACGGGGAAATAAGGATTGGGATGGGGGTTTACAACGTAAATATGAAGTGGGCTTTATTTTCATCTGAACACTAAAAGTCGCCCCGTAAGGTAAAAAAATTGCCGTCGGTGTGCCAATCCCGGCGGCCGATGTGAACTAGGCCAAGCATTCGAAGGTGAAATGAGGATGGCAAGTGTTGTTCGCTTTCAATGGAAACACGTTTTTCCTGCGGATTGCAAAGCGGCAGGTGATTTCGCCGAATCACGCAACAGGACAATTGTCATCTTTGGACTTGCAAACCCAGAGGTGGCTCCTAGGCTTGGCGTCCGTTTTTCTTTTGTCCTGCTGGCAGTTGGAGCCCCGGTGCCAGTGGGACGCTTTTATTCCGGGGCGATTGTCGGAAGGAAAACGAAACCAAACTAACCAAACCACTAACCAAAGCATATGAGTACTGCTACCGCAGAACCAACCAACCAGGAGCTGAGCGACCTGATCGATTCGAAATTCATGGAATTCCGCGAGGGATCGATCGTCAAGGGAACCATCCTAGAAATCCGTCCGCAGATCGTCCTCGTGGACATCGGCTACAAATCCGAGGGAGCGATCCCTTCCAACGAGTTCGAGGACGAGGACATCGAAGTAGGCGACGAGATCGAAGTGCTTCTTGAGCGCCTAGAGAACGACGAGGGCATGGTCGTCCTTTCCAAGGAGAAAGCTGCCTACAAGCAGAACTGGGACAAGATCGTCAAGGTCTATCAGGACGGCGGACTTGTCCGCGGCAAGGTCAAGGCAGTCGTCAAAGGCGGCCTTACTGTCAACGTCGGCGTCGAAGCGTTCCTCCCTGGCTCGC
>CAMCXJ010000069.1 GCA_945883455.1 Prosthecobacter debontii | reverse complement strand
TCGTCTTTCTAATCAAACAAACCGAATCCGTGTCCTTCCAACAAGAGATAGAGGACGCATTTTTAAAAAGGCTTGGCGGCGTGGAACTCCAGATGCAGGGATTGGTCAGCAGCCGCGGGCAGTTTACCATCGGTCGCCTCGCATTGACCGGCAAGGAGGGCACTTTCTTTTCGGAACTGGAGATGCGTAATTTGAAATGCAAGCGCGGTATCTTTACTGGATTGAGTGAGGTTTGGGATCCCGGCATAATCAACATATCACGCGTCGATTTGTCCCTGCGTGCCGGTTCGGACTCGCCTGAGACCGCTAAAGAAATGGCCGATGTTTATTTTCAAGAAATGGGCGGCCTGAAATTGCAATCCATAGTGGTGAAGGATATGTCCATCAGGTGGGGTTATTCGGATCGCACTCGCGGTTCCATTATCAACAGTAATATGACTGTTGACCGCTTGCCCGATGGCTGGAAGCTCCGGTTCAGGGGGGGGACTTTTTCTCAGAACTGGCTTAAACGCCTGGAAATTGAGGATCTGGTTGTTCAAGTCGGTAAAGATGGGTTCATCATCGAGAAGGCGGTTTTCAAAAAAAATGAAGGGTCTGTTACGTTTCATGACATAGAAGTTAAGGCGGGAGATCGCCCTGAGATCAGCGGAAATATCAAGGTGCGTAATGTCAACTTGTCAGGCCTGTTACCGATCGCGATCCGTAACTTTGTGGAAGGTAAGGTATCCTCCGAGTTTAAAGTGTTCGGCTCCACAAACTCCTCGGAAGGCGTGGGTTTCGAGGGAGATTTGAATCTCGAGGGTGAGGATTTCATCACGATTCGTGACCGCATACACATCTTACGGGCGATCAGCGTGGTAGATGCGTTCAACAATTACCGGCGCATCGAATTCCGCAAGGGGAGCTTCCGTATGAAAACCCATGCGGGCAGGGTGGAAATTTCTCGATTGGATTTGATAGCAGGCGAATTATTCCGGATGAAAGGCAGTCTAGTTGTGCGCCCGTCAACCCCCGAAGAGATTCAATCCTCCACCGAATCCCTGTCTAGTGTTTACGATGAATCAGGTGTCCTCAGTGATGAGGAATTGGAAAACCGCGACAATCTGGAGATAACTTTGGAGGGAGCGGCCCAACAAGGTGATGAGGCGCAGCGACAAGGCTTCATAAAACAGGGTGACGAAACCCTTTTCGAAAAACTGGGAATCAATATCGAGAACCGTAGATTGCAGGAAGTTACTGCGGAGCGTCTGTCACGAGCCCTTCGTTATCAGGGTGATGTCGAAGTCAGCCTGCCGAAGGAGAGTTTTGATAAAGCACCCAAGCTCAAGGATATCTATCCCCTGAGGGATGTCTCGGGACGGATCCTGATGCGGGTTCCGCTTCAGGGGTTGATTTACGATCTCACCCTCGAGCAATCTGAAGGGATTTACCAGAACGGCGCGCGTCAAGGCCCATAGACCGTCTGCAAAAGTTCTTTCGTAATGAATCGTGGCTGAGGAATCTTGCCTCAGGTCGTTGTGGCGAAATCTTGCCCCAAGTCGTTGTGGCGAAATCTTGCGCTAACCTTCTGTTCAAAGGCACGGCCTTTCGAAGTCTGCCTACCAGCCGAACACCAGGGGCGGGATAATGATTCGGATATTGCCCGGACCGTTGTCCTCGTCCTCCTGCAACGCGGTGACCAGCCCATCCTCAAACTCCACCATCGTCTTGCCCTTCTCCTCGCGTGTCACATGGGAAAGCTGTCGAAAAGCCTGGCCCGAGACCGGGTCGATACGAGTAACGTAGTGCTTGATCTCGTCGTAATCGATGTAATCCCAGCTCCCGACCATGCCCTTCGCCGTGCGGCGGACGGACGTCTTAGTCGGCTTTCCGCGGGATTTCTCTACCTCATCCAGCGTCATACCGATGGCAATACCCTTATCATCGATGATCTTGTTTACGGCAATTTGGCGGTCGTAGAGCTGCCTGAGCTTTATTACAAAGTCTGCCTCCGGGTGTGAGAACGCAGGTGGCCCTACCCAGCCGACGATGCCGTTGTTCGTCCTACCTTGGCCGCGCACGCGGTAGGCTTTTTCCGTCATACCCTCTAGCTCCACCGTCTGGTTTGCCTTTAGGAAACCTAGGCGGTTCTTGCCTTCCTTGTCTGAGAAAACGGCGGCCTCTTTGACTACCTTCAGCTTGATCGGCGCTTTCAGAACGTCTGCGAGGTAGATCACACCTGGCTCCGAGTTCAATAGAGATTTCCGCTGGCCCTTGGCCTCTCCGGGGAAGCACAAGGCTAAGGCGAATACAAACGGGAGCAATGCAGCAATTCCTCTCTTCATTAATCTCAACGTTAGGATTCCGGGATAAAAAGGAAAGCAGAGATTGCCCATCACCCGAGGGTTGACGGGATTTCATCCATTTCATTCATTTTTTGCAGAAGCTTTCTGCCGGATGCAAACCTCCCCTGTCCATAGTTCAACTCATGTATTTAGGAATTCTACTTGGTTTTTTTCAGGAATTTTTGCTAACGGTATCTAGCAGGGTAGGGAAAATTACCTGCGGTTGCGCGACACCTTTTTCGCAAAGTCCACCGCGGCGATGTCGAAGGCGCTGGGATCGTAGCCGGGTTTGGCCCACTCGATCTCACCGGCGAGAGCCTGCATGAACTGGAAGGTTCCGCCGAAATCCTCCGGTGGGCAGGCGCGGCCGCCATCGACCATTTGCGGGCCGCCCTCGCCTTCCTCGCGTTTCTCGAAGACGACCTCATGGATCCACTCGTCGGCGAAGTCGTAACGATAAAGCATGCGCATGGGCAGACGTTTGCGTCCGATGTAGTCGGCCACGGTGACCACGGCCTCGTCCTGGAAATCGCCGAGTGTTTGATCTTGAAGGCCAACGGGACCGATCACATCAACAAGGCGCTTGCCCTTGCCGTGGCGGAACTCGTGTGGGTGCTTGTTTTCCCAGCCCATGGCGGCCTGGATGGCATCGCTCAGCTCGAGAAAAGTGACGGAGGAAGAGATGGAAAATACGCGCCAGACCTTCGGCTGGATCCCATAGGTGAAGACTTTCATCACCACGCGCTCGGCACCGGATTTTTTTGACATGGCAGTAAGCTACAGAGAGGGCGGCGGGGTTTCAAATGGAAACGGGAAATCACTCGCCGGTGCGGAGTTGGTCGAGGATCTCAGCGCTCTGGGAGAGGCGTGAGCGGTAGAGTTCGAACTGGGCGGGGGTGAGAACTTCCTCGAAAAGCTTGGCTTTCTCCTCAGCTTCGACGCGGCGCTTTTCGGCAAGCTTGTCGAGGGCTGCATCGCCGCTGTATTGCGGGGAAAGCTGCCGGAGGAGGCGGATGGCGTCCTCGGAAAAATTCCTTTCGCTAACCGGGAGGAACGATCCAGTGAGGAGCAAGCGAGCGCTGGAAGGGATGTCCGCGGAGAGTTGCTTTGCCCGGTCGCGCAACAAATCGAGAGCCAGGGCTCGCTGTTCCGGCATGAGATCGAGTTCGCCGAGTTCCTGCATGTAGGTTTGCTGGGCGCTGAGCTCGATGCGATTGTCGATCGCCCGGCGCTGCATATCGGCGAAGGCTTTCCGCTGATCGGCGTCGAGCAACGCGAGGATATTTTTCTCTAGGACAGCACCAGCTTCAATGTAGCTGATTTCGGGAGATTTCCCGGTCTCTAACTTTGGCAACGATTCCGCCATGGCGGCTTCCAGGGCTTTCGCTTGGTCGGGGTTGAGGCCGAGCACTTCGATGAGGCGCATCCATTTCGCGCGATCCGCTCGGGTGGGCTCTCCAGGCACGGTGGCGGTGCCGATGGGTGGGGCATGCGTTGGGCTGACGGATGAGGGGCGCTCGGGCAGAACACGCTCGGGCGGTGCGTTGGGTGTGGATGCGGGCGGGCGTGGGGTGGGGGTGTTCTGCCCGGTCTGCGGGACGAAGCTTTCGAGATCCGTCGAGGCGGATTTGCTCAGCCAGCCGAAGGTAAAACCGATGGCGAGCGAGAGGGCGGAACTGATGAGGATGGTTTTCAAAATAGTAGGATGGGTTAGGCTTCGCGGATCGCAGTGATGGCAGCTTTCATGTCCTTCACTCCGAAGGTGGTGGAGCCGGCGACCATGACATTCGCCCCGGCGGCATAGGCAAGGGAGGCGGTAGCGGTGCTGATCCCTCCATCGACCTCGATGTGATAAGCGAGGCCTTTTTCCTTACGGTAGGCGGCAGCGGCGGAAACTTTCGGCATGACCGACTCCATGAACGGCTGCCCACCGAAGCCGGGGACGACGGTCATGCAGAGCAGCAGGTCGATCATCCCGAGGAAAGGGACGGCCTGCTCGAAAGGGGTAGCGGGATTCAGCGCGAGCCCGGCGAGGCAGCCCGCCTCACGGATGCGCTCCAGTGTTTCTGCGACATCATGCTCCGCCTCGACATGGACGGTTATACAGTCCGAGCCGGCGGCGATGAATCGCGGCAGGTAGTGGTCGGGCCGGGAGATCATCAGATGCACATCGAGGAAAATGTCGTTCGACTCGTGAATTGTTTGCACCATCGCCGGGCCGAAGGAGATATTGTCCACGAAATGACCATCCATCACGTCGAGGTGCAGCCAATCCGCCCCCGCGTTGATGGCGCGGGTGGTTTCCTCGCCCACTTTCGAGAAATCCGCAGCGAGTAGGGAAGGGGCGATGACACGGTCATGGAAGGTTCTGGCGATCACGCGGACTAGCGAAGCACGGCGGGGCGGGATGGGAAGGAAAATTCGGGATGGGCGGTAATCCACCGAGGAAGCAAAGTAGCGACAGTTTTCACGAGAACAAAGGCCGCAGGCAGGAAGCCGTCAGTGCGGCTTGTATCTCCAGGAAATCATTCTCATCCGTATTTCCTTCCAGTGCGTTTTTCAGCGCCTCGATCAACAACCGGGACTGCTCCTCGAAGTCGATATCGGGTGTTTCAGGAAAAGCGGCATCCAGCAGGGTGACCCCGAAATCGTTGGGTTCCACAAGCTCTTCCGCCCAGCCTAGGATGGTATCGATGGGGGATGACCCGGGAAATCGCCGGGTAACGAGCGCAAAAATATCGGCTCGATTCTGCACGTTGATGAGTAGCGCGAGAAAAAAGCGATGCTCTGGATTGACGATGAAATGACGCATCTGGGAAATCGTCTCGCGACGGAGACATTCCGCCAGCGTGTCGGGCACACCTAGAGCGAGTTCACCGTGTTTGTTTTGAAATGTCGCCAGAACCTCATCCCACTCATTGAGTTCTTTCAGGCGCGGCATGGCGTGGCGAAGCATGTTGAAGCCGCGCTCGAAATCCAAACGACCCATCATTTCATTTACATGAGTTCCATAATCCGGATCGTCGATGGCCTCTAGCACGTCGAGCAGTTGCTTGCGACGGGCTGTCAGGGAATCCGCGTGGAGCGGATTGATCGCGATGTGGGGTGGTAGGTAATTGTATTGCGGCCCCGTGCCGGGATCGTGATGGGTGCGGATCACCACGGTGATGGACGGGGTATCGAGGTGGAAAAGCGAGTGAATGCAGTCCCGGCCGGATGTGATGGGAACCGTGCGCCCAGTTTCTAACAACTCGATCTGCTTCACGCGGAGATCGCCGGTGCGGATGTGCGGAGTGACGGAACGTGCGCCCACGAAATCAAATTCCGAATGCACGCTGGAACCTCCCATCACATGGAATGCTCCGGAAAACTCGTGCTGATGGATTTCCGTCGTCCCCTCCAGCCAGAACAGGATCTGAATATAAAACCGCGTATCGTTGAACGCAATCAACTCAGGCTGTCCGAAGCTAGATTCGCTTTGGAAAGGTTGGTCGTCGTTGGATAGGAACTCATGAATCAGCTCCTCGATATCGATGTTTTCCGACGGCGGAGCCTCCTCGATCGCGGTGCGGTTCAGTTCGGGGAAAACCGCGAGCGAGAAATTCTGCTCCCGCCACCGTTCCAAAACCGTCCGGCCAAGCTTTTCAAAATAGCAATTCATGTGGACTCATCCTGCGTCCAACCCACACACAGGCACAAGGGGATTCTTCTTATTAACTGCCAGGCATACAATAATCTTGCGCATGCTTTTTGGGCTGGTAGGGTTTCGCCATGGACATGCCGAAAGAAGATAAACAAAGGGGTTTAGGGGAGGAGAAGGTGTGGTCTCCTCTAGAGTTGGCGGAGATGAAAACGGGTCGGCGATTGGGGCAGATTCGGCGGGCTAGAGGGTTTTCAGGGCGTAAGCGGATGCGTGTGACGGATTGTGCAGCGTGCTACCACGTGATGTCGCGGGTGGTGAACGGTGATTTTTTGCTCGGCTCAATTGAAAAAGAGGCATTGCGTCGAATGATGTGGCGCATGGCCACATTTACAGGGGTCGAAATTCTGACCTATGCGATCATGGACAATCATTTCCACATTTTGCTCAAGGTG
This sequence comes from Prosthecobacter debontii, assembly GCA_945883455.1. Lineage (GTDB taxonomy): Bacteria > Verrucomicrobiota > Verrucomicrobiia > Verrucomicrobiales > Akkermansiaceae > Luteolibacter. The sequence continues at coordinate 3,833 of CAMCXJ010000069.1, read as the reverse complement.
CCTGAGAAAAAAATCTGGCTAAAACGGTTTGAAGGCAAAGAGGGGGAGGAAAGGTTTTTCGAGCATCTTTCATTGGTGTATTCGAAGGCTTTTATCATTCAATTCCGGAGTGAAATCACCGATTTACGCAATCGCCACGAGGAGGATGCGGCACAGGCTTTGTTAGAGCGATTCCAACAACGTTTCTGTGACTTGAGTTTGTTTGTTAAAGAACTCAAGGAGCGTTTCAGTCGTTGGTACAACAAGCAGAAGAGCCGGCGTGGGACGTTGTGGATGGATAGATTCAAAAGCGTGCTGGTGGAGACGGGTGAAGCTCTACATGCGATAGCGGGATATATTGATTTGAATCCGGTGAGGGCAGGGATTGTGAAAGATCCAGCGATGTATGCGTGGAGTGGTTATGGAGAGGCGGTTGGCGGGAGCAAACGAGCAAGGCGTGGGCTTTGCAAGGTGTTAGGAGTTGCGCAGGATAGTTGGGATACTAAGGCACATACGTATTATAGGAAATGGCTGTATGGAGAAGGCGCGGTTGCAGAAGACTCGCAAAGAAAAGGTTATACACAGGCACAGGTGGAGGCTGCGCAAGTTGCGGTGGAAAATTTCTTATTTTTACCCATGTTAGGGATACGCAAGCGGATGAAGTGCTTTAGCGAAGGGATTGCCCTGGGTAGTGAGGACTATGTGAAAGGAATGGCCACGAGGTATCAGGCGCAGTTTGAGAGGCAGAGAGAACGAAGTGCGAAGCCACTGAAAAGCCCATATGGCGGGAAAGCGGGATCGATTTTTGTGATGAGAGGGAGCTGAGTGATATGATTCATACTGTGCGGCAAATGGTAGCAAGAGCTTCGTGAACGAAACGTTTGATGCGGCACAAGAGAGTTTATCTTAGAGCTTCAATTCTTCCTCATAAACGTCCCTCTGCGTTCATCTGCGGTTTGACTCTTTCAGTCCACCATCGCCAGCCCCGCGATGCGTCCGCCGGTCCATGCGGCTTGGAAATTGTAACCGCCGGTGATGCCATCGATATCGAGGCATTCACCCGCAAAGTGCAAGCCGGGGACGATGCGGCTTTCCATCCTGCGGAAATCGATTTCCTTAAGCCTCACCCCGCCACAGGTGACGAATTCATCTTTATTCGTCGTTTTGCCTTTGACCTCAAACCGGCCATCCGTGAGCTGGTGCGCCAAAGCGTTTTCGCGATCTTTGGTTAGCTGCGACCATTGGGTTTCCGGCGCGATCGCGGCGCTTTCGAGCAATCTCTCCCAGAGCCGGCGCGGCAAGCCCGCTGGCACTTTGTTTTTCACCAGGGATTTTCCGGATTCCATGCGGTTGTTAGAAAACGTTTCGCGCAGTTCTTCGGCGGAAGTTTTCCCGAGCCAGTTGACCGATATTTCCACCGTATAATCCTGCTCGGCAAAGCGCCGCGCCTCCCATGCGGATAAGCGCAGGATCGCCGGACCACTGAGTCCGCGATGGGTGATCAGCACCGGGCCTCTCTGCACCGGACTTTTTGGAATGATTTTCACTCCCGCATCCTGCACCGAAAGCCCAGCGAGGTCATTGAGGCGATGATCCGGAATGTTGAAAGCAAACAGCGAGGGAACAAGCGGTTCGATGCTGTGCCCGAGCGATTCGATGGCGCTGGTGAGCGGAGACGCCTTGAGCGATCCGGAGGTGATGCATACCTTGTCCGCTCTCACGGTTTCACCATTGCTGAGATGCAGGGAAAACGTTCCATCGGGATCGGCTTGCAGCTCGTGCAGCGCGATGCCGGTTTTCAAAACCACCCTGGCATCGCGGGCGCATTTCATGAAACAATCGATGATCGTCTGCGAGCGATCGGTGACTGGAAACATCCTGCCATCGGCTTCGGCTTTCAATTCCACCCCGCGCGCCTCCAACCACTCGACCGTATCCCGCGGCTGCCATTCGTGAAACGCCCCGCGAAGTTCGCGCGAACCGCGGGGGTAGTTTTTCGAAAGCATCGCCGGATCGAAGCAAGCATGTGTGACATTGCAGCGCCCACCGCCGGAAATTTTCACCTTGGTGAGAAACGCGTTGCCCTTTTCATAAACCGTAACCTCCGCCGAGGGATCGGCCTCGGCAGCGGTGATCGCCGCGAATAATCCTGCTGCGCCGCCACCTATCACAACGATTTTTCGAGGAGTGCCGGTTTTAGGGTTCATCAGGGATAGGAATTATAGGACAAAGAGGACTTATGGATTCTTTCCCCGATAAGCCAGCCATGCTTTTTTGGATGCGAAGTGTTTGCCGGGCAAGCGAATGGTGTTTAGAACCCAGCAACACGCATGCACGAAGACCCCATCATCGACCTTCACAGCGACGCGCACTTCATGCAGCAGGCGATGCGGGAGGCGATGAAAGCCTACGCGGCCTCCGAGGTCCCGGTGGGTGCTGTGGTGGTGCATGAGGGGAAAATCATCGGCCGCGCGTGGAACCAGGTGGAGACGCTTAAAGATGCGACCGCGCACGCGGAAATGCTGGCACTGACGGCCGCGCAGCAGGCATTGGGCGATTGGCGGCTGGAGAACTGCACGCTTTACGTGACGAAAGAGCCGTGTCCGATGTGCGCGGGCGCGATCGTGCATTGCCGGCCTACGCGGGTGGTTTTCGGTTGCTCCGATCCCAAGGCGGGCGCGGCGGGGGGCTGGATCAATCTTTTGGAATCGAATCCGCCGCTGAACCACCGCTGCGAGGTGACCTCCGGCGTGCTCGGCGAGGAGTCGCTGGCGCTGCTTCAGAGTTTTTTCCGAGAAGCCCGGCAACGCAAGCGGATGGATGAGTCCTAGGTGCTTCCCGTTGAAAAATGAATGCGGATTTTTCAATCAATCCATACCGCACCTCCACCGGCTTCCGCATGACGGGCGGTTTCACCAAATCAGGTTGGCCATGCCCGGCTGGGGCTAGGGCTTCACAGCAGATCGTAAGACCGGCCGCCGATGCCTTCGAACCAGCGGAGGTAGGCTTGGTTCACCATGGCGTAGCCGCCGGGGGTGGGGTAATCGCCGGTAAAATACCAGTCGCCGCACTCGCCCTTGATGGAGGCGCGCAGGTTCTCGATGGTTTGGTAAATGACCTCTACCTCGCCGTGCCATTCCGTGTCCTCGGGATAAACCATACGTGAGATTTCAGCGGAAATTTCCTCGTTTGTAAAAACTTCGTAAACGCCCTTTACACAGTTGCGGCGCTCTGCCGAAGGCTTCGTGAGTTCCTCGCGGCAATCGTCGTAGATTCGATCAAGCAGATACTGCCGCCCTGCGCGGCGGTGGAGTGCGACGGCGGCGTTGAACGCGATGAATTTCCCCAGCTCTGACATATCGATGCCGTAGCAGTCGGGGTAGCGGATCTGCGGGGCGGTGGAGCAGATCACGATCTTCGAAGGCTTGGTGCGGGCGAGAATCTTGAGGATGGATTTCTTAAGCGTCGTGCCGCGCACAATGGAATCGTCCAGCACCACGAGTTGGTCGCCTGGTTTCACCGCGCCGTAGGTGATGTCATAAACGTGTGAGACGAGCTGGTCGCGGCCTTTTTCCTGGGAGATGAACGTCCGCATCTTGAGGTCCTTGTGCGCGATTTTCTCGCCGCGCGGCCAGTTGCGCAGGATCAGCTCATCGACCTTTTCCGGTGTCAGTGTCCCGGCGGCGACGCCTTCGAGGATTTCCATCCGCACTTGCTGGCGGCGGTAGAGGCGCAGGCCGTCCATCATGCCGTGGTAGGCAGTCTCGGCGGTGTTGGGGATGAAGGAGAAGACGGTTTTGTCGAAGCTCTCGCCGATGGATGCCACCACCTGATCGACGAGTGCGCAGCCCATC
>CAMCXJ010000068.1 GCA_945883455.1 Prosthecobacter debontii | reverse complement strand
ACAAAATGATGGGCTACCTCGCCGTGACCGCTGGGGTAGGATGTGCATCCTCCGCAGCGAACGCGGCGGTGGTGTTTTATGGAAATGCGAGCAATACGGATATCCAAGCGGATCCGAATGGCATAATGTTCAGTTCATTTGCCAATCCCCCTTTTATGGGGGGTGGGACGAGCCAATTTATCTCGAACAACTACTTGGCTTTTGGTTTTGAGAGTGGTGGAAACGGTTTTTTTACGCGCGGTGAGGATATGTTTCCCACGCAACATGGTGGTAGTGGGTCTCTTCGTTATCATTCTGGCAATAGTTTTGATCAAGGCAGCGTGGCTGGGGATCAGAACTATGCCAATATCTCTTTTAATGGGGTTGATTCGGTTTATGAGGCGGTCGCCCAGTTCTATTTGGATGGTTCGGGTGGAGGCTACCTCATGGCGATCGCTACCCTAAACGATATCCCGAACCCGCAGGACCTCTCAGCCGTGGGTGGCGCGGCCCTTAGCATCTCCGCCGGTAAATCCATGATCGACGCCGCCGCCGCCATCCCCGAGCCATCCAGCCTCGCGCTTCTCGCCCTCGGTGCAACAGGCTTAATCGCCCGTCGCCGCCGCGCCGCCTGATCCATGAAACCGGAGGAGGGCGGCTGGCATGCCGCTCTCCTCTATGCATCCTGAAGCCTGCCGCTCCATAGGTCGTAGATCGGTAATGCGATCACGAGATGGTGACAATCACCGTGATGCACGGACAGGAAGGCATGGGTGTGATAGAAACTCATCCAGTAAGACATGGCTGGAAAATACAAGAGAATTCCAAGCGCCAATCCTCAGAGACGGCTCCGGAGACGGCGCAAAGACGCGGAGGCGTCCTTTGCCAAAAAGCCTCGCGGCGGAATCACCTCCCGATTGATATTGGTGCTGATGATCGGCGTGCCCTTGTCGATTTTTCTCTTCCTGGGAATCCGGCATTTGACCGACGACAATCGGGATGTCGAAGTGCCGCCGATCGCTACCGAGCTCGCGCAAACAGCGCCGCCCCCGGCGTGGCAGGGTCTGCAGCCGGGACAAATCGCCGACAAGTTCCTGGCGGCAAGCACGCCGCAAGAGCGGCTGCGCTGGGTGCGCCGGCCAGCCGAGGTGGCAGATTTGATGGAGCGCTTTTATCGGGACGGCCCTGGAGTCTCGGAAAAAGTGGCGGATCACCATGAAATGCCCCCGGCCGCGACAGACGATCATGCCTTTGAGAGGTTCACGGTGACGATGACGGATGGTTCCAGACGCCTGCTGTGCGTGCCCTTTGACGAAAGCGGTGCGAGGGTGGATTTCAAGTCTTACGCACGCCATTGCAGCAAGCCGTGGAGCGCGATTCTGGACGGAACCGCCGCCAAAGCGGACGAGATGCGGGTCTTTCTGCAGCAGGGCAGCTATTACAACTTCGCATTTGCGGATGAGAGCGAGTGGCTGTGCCTGATCGCCACCTCGCCGGATCTGGAGAACCCGATCCACCTCTACGCGCGGAAGAACAACCCGGATCTGCTGCTTTTCCTGCAAAATCTGCCCCAAGAGCCCCAGCGCTACACCATCGCGCTTGAAAACACCGGGCAAAGTCACCTCAACCGGCAATGGCAACTGACGCGTGTTCTTTCCATAGGCTGGGTTGCGCCGTGAACAGGGCGTGATTTTTTCCAGCGGATGATGATCGCTCCGCGAGATTCATCCCATACTGGTAGGGCTGATCCGGCTCGGTCGGCCCTGATTGAAAACGCAGGAGCCGTAATCACGGAATGGTATTGAAACCGCAGTGAGGCGGGCTTTTTATTCCGGGAAATCACTCCCGCCAGAGTCAGCGGTGCGTTCCATTTTGGAGATGGGCCGACTGAGCCGGATCAGCCCTACCGGATAAAATTCACACCCATTTCCACCTCATCGGAGACGCTTGATTTTCCCCTCTCGCGCCCGGCACCCTTCCTGCTAGGCTCTGGTAAGCCCGATGCGCCCCTCGCCCACCGCCGACCACCTCATCCAGCTCGGCCCCGGCTGCGGGAAAAATGGGGGCAGGCTCGCCTAGGAGGCTCTCGCCTTGACAGAAAGATGGAAAGCTGGAAAGTTTGCTGCATGAAAACTACCCTCGACCTTCCCGAAGAGCTCGTCCGGGAAATGAAAATCCGTGCGGCCAGCCAAGGCAGGAAGCTGCGTGATGTAGCTACGGAAGTGATCAAGCGCGGCCTCAATTCGGGTAAACCCGTAAAGCCGGAAACAGAATTCAGGAGGGTCAAGCTGCCCATGCTTGCCGGAGGCAAGGCCGTTCGTCAGTTCACGCCAGCGGAAATTGACGAAATTCTGCTGCAACAGGAGGTCGAATGGCACCATGAAGCTTCCGGACGTTAATATATGGCTCGCACTCATGGTGGATAACCATGATCACCATGAGGCCGCCCTTTCATGGATGAATCAGCAGGATGGTGGAACCCGCATCGTCTTCTGCCGCCCCACACTTCAGGGCTTCCTCCGTCTCGCTACAACAGCGACAGTCATGAAAGGATATGGCTACCCTCCGTTTTCCAACATCCAGGCATGGGATAGGTATGAGGAATTTCTAACAGACCACAGGATCTCCTTCGCGCCCGAGCCACCCGGTCTCGAAGAAACATGGAAATCCTTCGCCCTCCGGAAAACCCCTTCCCCCAAACTCTGGATGGACGCCTACCTCGCCGCCTTCGCGATCCGATCCGGATATCAGCTGGTTTCCGCGGACAAGGCTTTCTCCCAATTCAAAGGCCTCGATTTCCACCTCATCGGCGACGCTTGATTTTCCCCTCTCGCGCCCGGCACCCTTCCTGCTAGGCTCCGGCCAGCCCGATGCGACCCTCGCCCACCGCCGACCTCTCCGCCTTCCTGATCACCCTGCGCCACCTGATCCGTGAGCCTTCCGTGGTCGGTGCGGAGGATTCGTTTTTCCGCGTGCTGCGGAGGGAACTGGAGGAGCTCGACATCTCCGTGGAGCGCCACAGCGGCTGCCTCGTCGCGCGCGGGAGCGAGCCGGAAAGCGTGATCCTTTCCGCCCACATCGACCGCCACGGCCTCGTTTGCACCGGTCCGAACGAGTTCCAATACGCCGCCTTCATCGCCGGCAACCGGGGCGAACTCACGGGCGATTCCGTTTCCGAACAGATGGTCGCCACCATCGCCGACCGCTTCACCGGCCAGCGCGTGCAGGCGCACCTGCCCTACACCGGCACTTACGTCGGGCAGGGCATGATTTCCTCCGGATACCTGTGCCCGAAGCGGAACAACCTGATTTTCGAACTGGTTGGCCTTGATTACCTGGAGCCGGGCACTCCGGTGGCATTCATGGATCGGCTTACGCTGACCGAAAACCATATTTCCGCGCAGCTCGACAATGTGCTCAGCGTCGCCCTCATCATCTATCTCTACCGCATCGGCTTCAAAGGCACCGCGCTGTTCACCGCCCAGGAGGAGGCGGGACGGAGCTGGCGTTATGCCCTGGCATGGTTCCAGCGTGAGGCCATCTCCACAAGCCGCCTACTGGTTCTCGATACCAGCCCCTATCCCTCCCGCGAGGCTGCTTCGGAGCAGGACGTGGTATTGAGGAAAAAGGATGCCACCGCCGTTTTCGATCCGCGTTTCACAGCGGAAATCGAGAACCGCTGCGATGCGCTCGGCATCTCGCACACGTTCAAGGACGAGTGGATCGAGCGGCAGAACCTGCTCAAAGGAAAAACCTCTTCTCTAGGCAGGACGGAGTTGGGTCGCCTCGTCGCTGCCAGCGGCGGGCAGATCAACGGCACCACCCTGCAGATCCCGACCACCGGTTACCACACCGCCTCGGAAACAGCATCCCTTGCCTCGATCCAAGCCGCCATCGGTCTGCTCTGCACCTTCATCCGTTGATTTTGTTGCGTTTGGGAGTTTTCGGAAAAAATTTACACTATTGCAGATAAGAACAGGAGGCCGAGACGCTCTATCATTGTTCCCTGTCCGGGATGTTGCTTCAGCAAAGAAAGAGTCCATCAGCTCTAACTTCTGCCACTGATTTTTGTTTGGATTCGTCTGTTGTGTTTCGGCTAAGCCGTCGTCCGAAAGGGCGGCGGCTTTTTCTTATTCGCCAACTTCATCACAAGCCTCCAGAGTCACGCCATGTTCAGCGCCAAAAAGCTTTCCGAAGATCAGATCAAAGCCATCCAGTCCTGGGCCGCCGGCGGGGCGCAGCTTCCCGACATCCAGCTCCGTATGAAGGAGGACTTCGGTTTCTCCCTCACCTACATGGACACGCGCTTTCTGGTGCTCGACCTCGGTATCGAAATCATCGTCGAGAAAATGGAGGAGCCTGCCGCCGAGTTGAAGCAAGCTCCCCTACCCACCGGAGCTGTTTCGGTGACGATGGACGCGATCGCGGTTCCCGGCGCGATCGTCAGCGGAAAGGTGGTTTTCTCCGATGGCGAAGCCGGGATCTGGATGCTCGATCAGACCGGCCGGCCCGCCCTCGATCCTGACACGCCCGGATACGCGCCGAGCCGCGAGGATGTCATGGAATTCCAGAAGCAACTCCGCGTTCTGATTGAAAGCACGGGGCTCTGATCCTGGGAAAACAAAAAGCCGCGAAGGAAATCCTCCGCGGCTTCAGGGAAACTGATCAGATCAAGCGAAACCGGTGTGCGGCTTTGGCAGCGGCTTCTCCTTCTTACTGAGGGCACGGCGCATCTTGTTGAGGGCGGAGTTCTGTAGCTGGCGTATCCGCTCGCGGGTAACACCGAACTCACGACCCACGTCTTCAAGCGTCATCGGCGTCTTACCGCTGAGCCCGAAGCGCTCGTCGATGATGCGACGCTCGCGCTCGTCGAGAACGGAGAGCAGGCCGTCGATTTCACCGTGGAGATTTTTATCGGCGAGCATGTCGAACGGGTTCTCCGCGCGCTCGTCGCTGATGACTTCGCCGTATTCCGTGGCTTCCCCTTCATTGATGGGCGCGTCGAGCGACGTCGGGCGTTGTGACGCCTGCTTAAGCATCGCCAGCTTGCGGCGGGGGAGGCCCACCTCTTCCGCGAGCTCTTCGTCCGTGGGCTCGCGGCCTAGGCATTCTGCCAGCATCCCGGAGATACGACGCATCTTCGCGATCTTATCAACCATGTGAACGGGGAGGCGGATGGTTTTCGACTGATTCGCTAGCGCACGCTTAATCGATTGCTTGATCCACCACGCCGCGTAGGTCGAAAGTTTGCCGCCTTTCGCGGGATCGAAGCGCTCCACCGCCTTCATCAACCCGATATTTCCCTCCGAGATGAGGTCGGTCACGGGAAGGCCGTAGTTCGAGTAGTCTTGCGCGATCTTTACGACCAGGCGCAGGTTCGCCCGGATCATGTGGGAGCGGGCTTCGCTGTCGCCATTCTTGATGCGCTCGGCAAGTTCGATTTCCTCCTGAATGGTCAAGAGAGGCGTTCTGGAAATTTCTCGGAGGTAGAGTTTGAGACTAGCGTCGGATTCGTAGGACATATTTTTTTTCTTTCTGATTTCGTTAATAAGTGTCGCTGCTACGGTTTTTATTCCGTTTTTCACTCCAACCGGAGCAGGTTCTGAAAAATCAGATCAGCCCGTGCTCACGAAGTTCGGCATCGACTTCATCTTCCTGTAACGGGGAGCCAAGTCCGATGTCACGGATCTTCTGGATTTTGCGGCGTACTCCGAACTTGCTTCGCGGCCCGGTGATGAGATCCGCGACACCGTCCACCACAAAGGGGAGCAGGGCGGCGACACCCAATATCCCAAGCCCGAGACCGAAACCTCGCCGCGCTCCGGGATGCATGAGATTTCCCACCAACAAGCCCGTCGCCACTCCGAGGATGACCGGTGCCGCGAGGGCGCTGCTTTCCACCCAGGCTGGGGTCGTGTCCGTATGCGTGTTTGACATGGGCGGAAGATAACCAAATACGGGCCGCACGACAACCACGGAAACGTTATTGTTAAAATATGCGGTGGCGAGTCCGACCAGTCCATGGATACAAACAAAGCGGATAACAAGGGCCTTTTCGAAGTCGGCGATGGGAAATTCCTCCCATCGCAAGTGATTTCGTGGGGCGTTTCCTAAACCACTCACCCAAAGATCGATGTCACCGGCGTGCCTTTGTCGGCGATCTTGAAGGGGCGTTTCGTGGGGGACATCAGCACGAGATCGTGCGGCAGGCCAAGGGCGTAAGCGATGGTAGCGTTGAAATCCTGCACGGAAACCGTGTCTTTCTTGACCTTGTTGCCGGATGCATCGGTCTCACCGTATTTTATGCCACCCTTCACGCCACCGCCCGCCAGCACGCAGCTGAACGCGTTGGGATGATGGTCGCGACCGTCGTTGTGCTCTTTTTTGATCTCCGGGGTGCGCCCAAACTCGGTGGCCACGACCACAAGCGTATCCTGGAGCTTGCCGCGTTGATCAAGATCGGTGAGCAGCGCGGCGTAGGCTTGGTCGAACTCCTTGCAACGACCTTCCACGGCGGTGAAATTGTCATAGTGCGTATCCCATCCGCCGAGCTGCACTTCCACGAAGCGGACGCCATTTTCCACCAAACGCCGCGCGAGCAGGCAGCCCTGCGCGAAGTTTCCGCCGCCGTAAAGGGCGCGCGTTTCGGCATCCTCCTCCGCGAGGTTGAAGGCCTTGAGATCCTTCGAGTTCATCAGCGCAATCGCTTCGCGGTAGAGTTCCTCGTAGGCTTTCACATCGGCGTTCGGGTAACGGTTGTGGAACTGCGTGTTGAGCTTGTCTGCCAAGGTGAGACGGCGGGAGAAATCCTCGGGGGAAACCACTTCAGATCGGCGCGAATCCTGAAGCCCCTGATCTGGGCTGCCGATGGGAGCTGCGGAATATTTCGCACCGAAGAAGCCGCCGCCGGTGTATTCCGGAGAAGTGTTCACCGCCACGAAACCCGGCAATTCCGGATGGATACGGCCGCCGAGTTTCACCACCCATGAACCGAGCGCCGGGTGCTGGATCGTGCCGCGCTGGCTGTAGCTGGTGTGCATGATGTAGCTGCCCTGCTCGTGCGCACCTTGGGTCGAGTTCAGCGAGTTGATGATGCACATCTTGTCGGTCACTTCCGCCGTCTTCGGCAGGTAACCGCCGAGTTCGATCCCGTCCGCTTTGGTCGGGATCGCGACGCTCGGGCCCATGACATCTTTCTTTTTCGGCTTGGGATCGAAGGTGTCGATGTGGCTCATCCCGCCGGACATGAAGAGGTAGATCACGTGTTTCGCCTTGGCGCCCTTCGCTGCACCTTCCGCTGCGGCGCTGGCGATGGACGGGCCGAGCATAGGGAAGAGGTGGACGCCGAGGTAAGCACGCGCGGCGTTCTGCATGAACTGGCGGCGGGTCGGCTCGTCGGCTTTGTTTAGGATTTCTTTCATGGGTTTTTGATGTTTTTAACTACGCCGATCAAGTCCGTATCGCGGGTGGCGACGATCATGTCTGAGCACTAACAGGTAAACAGAATCATTATCCACTTCATAAAGCAAATGGTAAGGGAACTTTGAAAGGTTGGCTCTGCGGAGACCACAGGAGTCGAAATGGTTGCTGCGCGGATTTCTTTGGATCGAAACGAGGACTAGATCCAATTCAGCCCAGAACGAGTGGATAACCCTTGGTGAGACCTCAGCATAATATGCAGCGATATCGCGGATATCGGCCGCTAGTTCTGGATGACGGACGATCCGCATGGTCATGAGCGCCCGCAGGCTTTCCAGAATTCCTCTTCAGACAAGCCCTCGACCTTCCCGGATGTGAGATCATCGAGACGCCGGATGGCTTCCTCGTCGCTGACGTAATGCGGATTGGGATCGAAATCCTCCAAAAGGGACGAGATCAGTTCCACACGATCCAGCCGATCCAACTTCGATGCTTCCTTGAGCAATACCGCGACCTGTGACATATTTTTTAAATTAGTGAAAATCCCAGTATTTACCAGCTCATAATTTTCTCACTATCTTTGTGATACACCATGGATGTCCAATGAAATGATGATTCATTGTAGGAAAAGGAACTCCGATGACATGACCAGCGAGGCCACGATGTTGCGATAACCCTCCTCGCCGCGGTTTTTGATCTCTTCCTTCATCCAGCCCATTTCCTCCTCGGTCGGCGGACGGTTCAGGATGGCGAGATAGATGCGGCGGATTTTCTCACCATCGGAGCTCGCTCCCTCTAAGCTCTTGTAAACGTGGGCGCCGGAGTTCCCTACGAGCTGGCGCTGGACATATCCGTTCATCATGGAAAGCACCTGCCCGACGTTTGGCTCCTTGCTCGCACCCTCGACCACTTCGCGGTCGGACGCTCCGAAAAGGTAGAGGAAGTGCTCGCGCGGCGCGGGCGAGGGCAGCTCCGAAGCTCGCACCGGCGAGTCCTTGCCGTATTTCCGGACAGGCGCCATCCCCATCGACATGGATTCACTCTCCTTTCCTTTTTTCCCGCCGCCGCTTTTCACCATCGCGAGGAAGTCATTGAAATACGCAGTGACTTCTTCCTCCGTATCGAGGGCCAGAACATCATTGGACAGCTGGATCATATCCATTTGCCCTACAAGCACTGGATTACCCCCCACAAAAATCCGGCTGTCGGCAGTGCGGACGGGTTTCTTATCCGGATCACCGCTCGAGAGTGAGATCAATGAATCCCAGATCTGTTCGGCGGAAAGGCGGGCAATTTTACGCCCGTGGAAATCATCGCCGCCTTCGAGCGTGGAGGGCTTCGGGTTCGTCGCGAATTGAAAAGTCCTCGTAAGCATCAGCACGTGTTGGAAGGCACGCAGGTCATAATCGAGATCGTGCATTAGCTTTGCGAGATGGCTCATCAACTCGGGATGAACGGTCTGCTTGGCGTCGATGTAGTCATCCACGGGTTCGTAGATTCCCTTGCCCATGATGCGGTGCCACATGCGGTTCGCGATCACGGCGGGAAACTGCTCGCCCGTCCTAGCCACGATCCAATTCGCGAACTCTCCACGTCCGTCTCCCTCCACCTTCCGATCCGACATGCGCACGGTTTTTCCAAAAGGTGTCTTCGCTCCCACGATTTCTCCCGGATCCCCATCGCGGTATTGGTAATCCGAGGGAAGCTCGATCTGGCCTTTGCCCCCGCCGCTGAGCGACATCCCGTAAATCCTGTCCCAGAAAAGCTGCGCAACTTGATACTCTTGGCCCCGGTTCCGCTGATCGTCCTGATACTTCCTCCAGAGGTCGCTCATGTGCTCTTGGTTCTGCTGGTATTGACCATTCGTAAAAGCGGCGAGGTGGTAGAAATCCTTACGCTCGGTTTTCCCGAAAGGGTCGTCGTGGCATTGCGCACACTCCATGCGGGAGCCGAGGAAAATCCGCATAGTGTTCGAGAGGTTGTCGAGCGGCATGCCGCGGTCGATCGTGTAGTAACCGACGGACGCCGTTTTCGGATCCCAGCCATTGCCGGAACTCGCAACCAGGGAGCTTACGAAGTCGTCCCAACGCATGTTTTCGTCCATCGCCTTGCGGATCCAGTTCCGGTAGGGCTCGTTCGTCGCCTGGCTGCCCTGCCGCCCGTCGCGCAAACGCAGGAGGTCAAAAGCCCAGTTCGTCATATGACTGGAGTAACCCTGGGATTTCATCAGGTAAGCCACCAGTTCCTCGCGCTTCGCCGGATCTTCGATCTCGATGAAAGCCAAGGCTTCCTCCGCCGTCGGGATGCGCCCGATGGAAACGAGAAACGCCCGCCGCAGGAAAGTCGCGTCATTCGTAACCTCGGGCACGCTCAGTTTCTTCTCTTTGTAAAAGGCCGCGATGTGCCTATCGATCTCCATCGCGGATTTCCTCAGCAACTCGGTGTCAGCAGAAGACTTGGCGGCGTCCTTTGTCTGACCCGACAGCGGCTGAAAAAGTGATGCTACCATAGGGATGAGGAAAAGGAATTTCATGGCCGTGTAGTTATTAACATGTAACCTAACGTGACCGCCAGCACACGTCAATCAATCAGTTTTCAGACCTCTGCTCACGATCAAGGTTGACCTCCTGGTCATGGGCGCCTCCGGCCACTCGCGTGTCCGCCGCCTTATCCTTGGCAGCACAACCACCACCCTGATCCGCACCTGCCCCGTTCCTATCCGGCTGCTCCACTGAGAGGCCGGATACTTCCTATTCCCAAGTTATCCACAACGCCGATGTTCGGCACAACTTGAGACTCATCGCATCACCGGGGAGGTCACCCGATCCAGCGCCTCAGAAATGTGAATAACTTGTGGATGAGTCTGAGTAACAGATTCGTAACCTTGTATCTAACTGGTTATCAATCGGTTATGTGACTTCTAAACAGGTTATTCACAGAAACAGGGAT
>CAMCXJ010000067.1 GCA_945883455.1 Prosthecobacter debontii | reverse complement strand
GCACGCCTTCAGCTATCCGTCCGAGTTGTTGGAACTGGAGGAAGTGCGGGTTTACCGCGGTCCGCAGGGGCCGAACTTCGGGCGCAACGGTCCCGCCGGGATGGTGGAAATGTTCACCCCGCGGCCGGGTGAGAAGTTCGCTGGTAGTTTCACCACGGGATACGGTTCCTACGATCACATCGGCCTCGGCTTGCAAACTTCGGGCCCGCTCGGCGGCGATTTCTCACACACCCTCCAGCTTTTCCATGACCAGCGCGACGGATACGTCCGCAACACCTTCCTCGGCGACGAGACCGACGACCGCGAAGCCACCGGCGGGCTCTTCAACCTGTTCTGGAACCCCAGCGATGATTTCGAACTCCGCCTCCGCTACTACGGCGAGTTTGTGAACGACGGCTCCCAGCGGCTCAGTGCGTTGTCCAGCCCTGATCCTTTCAACGACGGCTCGAATTTCCGCGGAGCCACCGATCTGGAGCGCCACCAGTTGTCGATCCACTCGCGCAAGGATTTCGACTGGGGGAAAATGGAAACGATCACGAGCTACCAGACATGGGATCTCGACCCCTCGACCGTAGATCTGGATCTGACCAATGGCACCACGCCATGGGCCGGCTTCACCGGGCCGCCGCTCGCGGGATCACCGGCCGACGCGAGGTCGGCTATCACCCAAACGCAGGATGTGGTTTCCAACGAAATCCGTTTCTCATCCGGAGAGGAAAGCCCGCTGCGCTGGCAGACCGGGTTGTTCCAGATGTGGATCGACAACGAAGGAACCGCCGTGAGAACCACCGCAGTTCCGTTCCCTCCTGCGTTCTTTCCCTTTACTCCTATCGTGAACGACACCACCCGCTTCGACATCGAGCAGTTCAATCTGGCCACCTTCGGAAACGTGACATGGCAGATGAACGACGCGCTCGCCCTCGATGCCGGGCTGCGCATCGACTACCACGAAACGGAAATCGACCGGGTGAAAACCGACATCACCACCGCGACCAATATCGTGCGCGGCTCCGATGAGGAGCTGTTCGTTTCCCCTGTCGTCGGCCTCACCTATGCCATCACACCCACGTTGGATGGATTCGTGCGCAGCAGCATCGGCAATAAGCCAGGCGGCTTCACGGCCTATGTGGATGCGGCAAACGGTCCTGAATTTGATCGCGAAACGAACTGGTCGAACGAAATCGGCCTCCAATACGACAACCCCGACCAAAACCTACGCATCGGACTGCGCGGCTTTTGGGATCAGATCGATGACTACCAATTCAACCAGTCCGTGCCGTTCAGCACCGACTTCGCCATCGTCAATGCCGATGAAGTCACTTCGCTAGGCGTTGAGCTGGATCTCGCATGGACACCCATCGAGCGCCTCACCATCCGCAGCAGCTTGGGCTACGTGAACGCCGAGTTCGACTCCTACGCGGATCCTTTCGCCCCCGGCGTGAACTTCAATGGCAACGAGGTTCCCTTCGTGCCGGAATACACGGGTAGCGCCGGCGTGCGCTATGACTTCGAAAACGGCTTTTTCGCCCAGACCTCGGTTCGCGTGGCCGGCTCGACACGCTTCGATGCCGCCAATGCCGGCGGTTTCACCCAGGATGCCTATGCACTCTGGGATGCGGAAATTGGCTACGCGACGGAGCGTTTCACCATCGCCCTTTTCGGCCGGAATCTGCTCGATGAGGGATACTTCACTTTCATCAACCCGCAGATCGCCGCCGGCTCGCCGGGGGATCCGCAGTTGTTCGGATTGCGCCTGCGAACGATGTTCTAAATGGGAGAGGAGCATTCGACAGCTTCATCACAACCATAGTTTTCTGACATTTCGGGCAATGCATGGACGACACGCATGCGCAGCGTTTCAAGAATCTGCTCTTGGACAAAAGATTTTGCTTACTGATTTTCGATCATTCGGCCTCGTAGCCAATGGCTTTTTCGCCCAGCGAAAGTTCGATGAGTTCGTCGATCGACTCAGCCATCGCGGGATAATCAATCTTATGAACATCCAGCGGGCAGCCGGGACTATCGATCATCGTGATCGTAAGCTCACCGCCAAGGTGTTGGCGGAATTCCTCGAGACCGTCGAACAAGGCGGTCTTTTCTGCCAAAAGCGGATGAGAGGTGGGAAGTCCCATTCCGGCCAGACATCCGACAACCCGGTGGGCGTCAGCGCGGGACAGATGATGAACTCGTGAACTGTATAGACAATCCAGTGCGACACCGATGGAGACTGCTTCGCCGTGGCGCAGGGTGTATCCGGACATGGGCTCTAATTTGTGGGCGCTCCAATGACCGAAATCCAGTGGCCGGGCCATCTCCGCTTCGAACGGATCGCCGCCTCGCGTGATATGTTGCAGGTGCAGCATGATTGAGTGCTTGAGGGCTTGTTGCGTGACCTTGGGATCGCGTTCGCGTATCAGTGCTGCGTTGACACACAAATTGTCAAACTGCTTGGCCGACTTGAGTAAGCTCACTTTCACTGCTTCGCTGAAGCCACAACGAAAATCTCTGTCTGGCAGTGTTTCGAGTATCTTCGCATCGTTGATGACCGCCCAAGGGGTGGCGAATGTTCCTAACCAGTTTTTTTTGTCAAAGTAGTTGATGGCATTTTTCACGCCCACGCCGGAATCTCCCTGAGCGAGAGTGGTGGTGGGAATGCGGATGAGCCGGATCCCGCGGTGAGCAGTAGCTGCGGCAAACCCCACTGCATCGAGCACCGCTCCACCGCCGATCACTAGCACGTAGCTACGCCGGTCGAGGTTTGCGGCATTGAAAGCCGATAAGAGAGACTCTATCAATAAAGGATCACGCTTCGCACCTTCACCGCCCGGCAGGTAATGAATTTCGCCGACCACGTCGATGTGAGATTCTCCGCTAAGACGCGCACTCAATTTTGCCAAGCGCGTATCTTGTGACGACCGAAGTGCTCCATCTACCCAAATCTGGACTTTGGCAGGCGCTGAACCGGAGGTTTCGATGAGCGCTGAAAGAACAGCAAAATCATCGTCAATAAAATTATCTGTGAAACGAAGACGTTGGATTTGGGGCACGTCAAAGCGGATATCGAACTCATTACCATCCCGAAAGAATTCGGAGTTGAGCGATTGATCAGGAAGTAATTTAGGGGAGCGGGAGATGGGGATATTATCGAGAGTCTGTGGAGTAATCATATCTCTTTATCTTGCAGGGTATCGAGCAGGGATAGTCCTGTGGTTTGAATTGTATCTTTGGTCGGAACTAATTGGTGTTGATTGCAAGGAATTTTTTCGATGGGGATAGCGAACAAAATTCTCATTTTAGAGTCTAAGACGAAATCGCGCAAATTTTTTCTGTGTCGAGCGAGCTAGCTCAGATGCTGTTAAATACCTCCTGAACGAAATGTGCTTTGCAAACCGTAAGTTCTGACAATTCTCGACGGTGTCTCCACTCAATTTTATCCATCATGAAACTCACCTTGCTTCTCGCCACTCTACCACTGCTCGCGGTCAGCGCCGCCGAAACCACTGGCTGGCTGAACTGGCGCGGCCCGCTGCACACCGGAGCCTCGCTGGAAACCGGTCTGCCGGATAAATGCGAGCCCGGCAGCGAACTCTGGACTTACGATATCCACGGCGCCGGCACCCCGGTCATCGCCAACGGCAAGCTCTACGCGTTCGGTTTTTACGGCGAGGTGGGCGAGGACGTCCGCGAGGCGCTGCTTTGCCTCGACGCCGTCACCGGCAAAAAACTCTGGGAAGTGCGCTACACCGACTACCTCAGCGATGTCGTTTACAGCCGCTACGGCATCGGCGCTCCCGCCATCGATCCGGAGACGGGAAACGTCTATCTCCAGTTCAGCAACGGCCACAGCGTCGCCTACACGGGTGACGGGAAGCTGCTATGGGAACACTCGTTGATGGAGGATTTCGGTCGGCTTACTTTCCCGAACGGCCGCAGCGGAGCACCCGCCATTTACGAGCATCTCGTCATTTTCCACTGCGTCACCGCAAACTGGGGCGGCGACGGCCCGGCCGCCGATCGCTTCTACGCCTTCGACAAACTCACCGGCGAGCTCGTCTGGGCATCCACTCCCGGCATCGTCCCGGTGGACAGCTCGTTCGCCCTTCCCGTTTTCGGGAAACTCGCCGGACGCGACGTCTTCTATGCCGGCACCGGCTGCGGCCATGTGGTCTGCATCGATGCGAACACTGGTAAGCCGCTCTGGCGCTTCCGCCTCTCGCAAGGTGGCGTCAACGCCCAAGTCCTCCTACTCGGGGATGACAAGCTCGTCGCCGTCCACGGCACCGAAAACACCGACGCCTCGACGGCCGGGCGCATGGTTTGCCTGAAGATGCCGACCGGATACCCCGCCGAATTGATCACCCTCGGCAAGGAAGCCGAGCTCTGGCGCAACGACGAGATCACCGCTTTCAGCTCCTCCCCCACCCTCGCGGACGGGAAAATCTACTCGACCGTTTCCACCGGCTCCCTGCTCTGCGTCGATGCCGCCACCGGCAAAACCCTGTGGTCCGAAAAACTCGCGCCCGATCAAATTCATGCCTCGCCCACCTTTGCAGATGGCAAGCTCTACGTCCCGATGTTTGACGGAACCTTCCACATCCTCAAGCCCGGGCCTGACAAAGCCGAGCGGCTTTTTGAAACGAAATATGAGAACAACCTCCTCGGCGCACCCGCGATCTGGGCCGGCAAGGTGTATCTTTTCAGCAAGGACAAGCTGCATTGCTTTGGCTCGAAAGAGGGCAAGTATGTCGGCGTGGATCCTGCGCCGAAACCTGCGCCCGGTGAAATCGCCGGCCTGCAGGTCGTCCCCGCCGAGTTCGCGATCAAGGCGGGCGAATCCGTCGATTTCAAGGTTTACGGACTCGATGCGAACGGCCGCCGCGTGAAAGAAGTGAAAGCGGAATCCTGGGCGACCTTCATCCCGCCCACGGCGAAGGTGCAATCGACTGTCGATGCGAACTTCGAAGGCTCCAAGCTCAAGGCCAAGCCCGACGCGAAACTCTCCGCCGGTGCGTTTAAAGTCACGGCCAACGGCCTTACCGCCACCACCCGCGGCCGGGTCGTCGCCGGTTACGGCTACAGCGCGGATTTCGAAGCCATCGAGCTTTCGATGAAAAACGAGTTCGATCCCGCCGAGGCCGTGAATTTCCCACCTCTCCCTTGGCTCGGCGCGCGGCTGAAGTGGCACGTGCTCGAAAAGGACGGCTCCAAAGTCCTCGGCAACCGCCTCGACAACATCCTCTTCCAGCGCACCACGAATTTCTTCGGCTCATCCGACATGAGCGGCTACACCCTCGAAGGCGATGTTATGACCGACGGCACCCGCCGCATTATGTCCAGCGTAGGCTTTGTCAACCAGCGCTACCTCGTCGCCTTGGTGGGCAATGCCCAGATTCTGGAAATTTCCAGCAATCACGATCGCCTCAAGCAATCCGTGAAATTCCCGATCAAGCCGAACACCTGGTATCGCCTGAAAACCACCGTGAAATCGAACCCCGACGGCAGCGGCACTGTGTTCGCCAAGGCCTGGCCGCGCGGCACCGACGAACCCGCAGAATGGACGATCGAGACGCCCGTCAAGCACCTCCACCCCAAAGGCTCCCCCGCCGTTTTCGCCTTCTCGCCGCAATCCCAGAAACGCGTTTACATCGACAACATCAAGCTCACCAAACCCTGACCGTGGCGGCGGATTGCATCCGCCATGCCCTCACACCAACTTCCCCATTTTTATGAAAGCAACCCTTTTTCTACTCGCCCTCTGCCCCGTCCTCCAGGCCAAGGACTGGCCAATGTGGGGTGGCACTGCCTCCCGCAACATGGTCGCCGAGGCCAAGAGCATCCCTACCGAAATCGTCCCCGGTAAAATCGATCCCAAAAAGGAAACCATCGATCTCGCCGGTGCGAAAAACATCCTCTGGACCGCCAAGCTCGGCTCCCAGACCTACGGCAACCCTGTCGTCGCCAACGGCAAGATCCTCGTCGGCACGAACAACGAATCTCCGCGCGATCCCAGCCAAACCGGCGACCGCGGGAACCTGCTGTGCTTCGATGAGAAAACCGGCGATTTCCTCTGGCAACTGATCGTCCCCAAGCTCGGGGCTGGCAAGGTCAGCGACTGGGAATTCGTCGGCCTCTGCTCCTCGCCCGCCATCGTCGGCGATAAGGCTTATATCGTCACCAACCGCGGTGAAATCGTCTGCCTCGACATGAATGGCATGGCCAACGGCAACGACGGAACATTCAAGAACGAGGCGAAATACATGACCGTCGATCCCATGAAACCCGTCGTCCTCGGCGATAAACATGCGGATATCCTCTGGATTTTTGATATGCGCGAGGAACTCGGCGTATTCCCCCACAATGTCTCCTCCTGCTCCCCCATGGTCGTAAACGGCGTCGTCTATACCGCCACTTCCAACGGCATGGACTGGTCCCACACGAACATCCCCGCGCCGCTTGCTCCTTCGCTTGTCGCCGTCGATGCCGCCACCGGAAAACTCTTGGGTGAGGAAATGTCGGGCGTCGCCGAAAGGGTGCTCCACGCATCATGGTCATCGCCCGCGCTGGGCAAGGTCGGCGACAAGGAAATGCTGATCTGGGGTGGCGGTGATGGTTTCGCCTACGGCTTCGATCCCAAGCCCGTCCGCAACGAGGAGGAGGAACTCGATGTCCTCAAGGAACTCTGGCGCCTCGATTGCAATCCGGAATTTTACCGGAAGCGGGACGGCATACAGATTAAATACGCCACCTTCCGCGGCCCCAGCGAAGTCATCGGCACCACGGTCATCGCCGACGGCCTCGTTTACGCCGCCATCGGCCAGGATCCGGAACACGGTGATGGCGTGGGTATGCTCAACTGCATCGATCCCGCCACCGGCAAAGCGGTCTGGACTTACCAAGAAATCGGTCGCTCGATCTCCACACCCAGCGTCATCGACGGCCTGCTGTTTCTCGCGGAATATGATGGCGATCTCCACTGCCTCGACGCGAAAACCGGCAAGGCCCATTGGGTTCACGAAACGCAATCCCGCATCTGGGGCTCCACCCTCGTCGCCGATGGCAAGGTCTTCCTCCCCACTGAGGACGGCGACCTCCATATCCTCGCCGCCGCCAAGGAAAAGAAAGTCCTCAACACCGTTAACTTCGGCGCGCCCGTTTACAGCTCACCGATCGTGGCCAACAACGTCCTCTACATCGCCACCATGACTCACCTCTACGCCATCGGCACCAAGTGACATGAAACGCCCCGTCCTCATCTCCATCACCGCCTTCGTGGCCCTTTTCATCCTGCACCACGATTTCTGGAACTGGGGAAGCACGGCGCTGGTTTTCGGATTCATGCCGGTCGGTCTCGCCTATCACGTCGGCTATTCCATCGCCGCGGGGTTGCTATGGTATCTCGTTTGCCGCTTTGCCTGGCCCCATTCCCTCGAAAAATGGGCGGACGAACCCAACACGGACACCGATCACTGATCACCGATCACTCGGCACTTCTCCATGACATCCCTTTTCATCATCATCGGCTACCTCGGCCTGCTCATCGGCCTTGGCATCGTCAGCAACCGTTTTTCCAAGGGAACCGCCGCGGACTTCTTCATCGTCAACCGCTCGGTCGGTTCTTTCCTGATGCTGATGTCGGTCTTCGGCACGACCATGACCGGCTTCGCGCTCGTCGGTTCGACGGGCAAGGCATTCACTTCCGGCATTGGCACCTACGGTCTCATGGCATCATGGTCCGGCCTGCTTCATTCTGCGGTGTTCTTTCTCGTCGGCATCCGTCTTTGGGCCATCGGGAAACGCCACGGTTACCTCACCCAGTGCGAGTTTTTCCGCCATCGGTTCGAATCCAATGCCGTCGGCTACCTGCTGTTTCCCATCCTCATTCTACTATTGATCCCATACCTTCTCGTCGGAGTCATCGCCGCTGGAAAATTCATCCAGGCCGCCACCAAGGGCATGTTTCCGGAGGCTTTCGCCCTGACGCTTCCCACCGGAGCGCCCCATCCGCTCAGCGGCGGCATCCCGCCCGAGCTCGGCGGCGGCGTGATTTGCGCCATCGTCCTTTTCTATGTCTTCTTCGGCGGACTTCGCGGTGCGGTTTGGGCAAACGTTTTCCAAACCATCGTCTTCATGCTCACCGGAGTCATCGCCTTCTGGATGATCTCCCAGAAGCTCGGCGGACTCGCCGCCGCCAGCCAGGCTGTAATCGAAAGCGACTTCGCCAAACCCCGCGCCGCCCGCGAAGGGATGATCGGGCACGGCCAGTTTTTCACCTACTGCCTCATCCCGCTTTCGGTCGGAATGTTTCCCCACCTTTTCCAACACTGGCTCACCGCGAAAAGCGCCAAATCCTTCAAGCTGACGGTCACCGCCTTTCCGGTCTTCATCATGATCGTCTGGCTGCCCTGCATCCTCATCGGCATCTGGGCGGCCGCAGAAATCGGTCCGCTTGGCCCGGGGCAATCCCCGAATTCCATCCTCGGTCGAATGGTCGAGAGCCTCGTCCACTCACCGATCCTTTCCGGCCTCGTCGCTGCCGGGGTGCTTGCCGCCATCATGTCTTCGCTCGATTCCCAGTTCATGTGCCTCGGCACTATGTTTACTAGGGACATAGTAATTAAAAAATTCGGGGAGGATCGTTTCACGGATTCCCAGAAAGTCCTCATCGCGCGTGGCTTCATCCTATCCATCGTCGCCATCACTTATGCTTTATCCTGCGCCCTAATGGATACCGCCCAGATCTTCGCCCTCGGGGTCTGGTGCTTTTCCGGTTTCGCCGGACTCTTCCCACTCATCGTCGCCGCACTCTACTGGAAACGCACCACCGCCCTCGGCGCGATCTCCTGCATCATCGTCACGACGATCACCTGGTGCACCCTTTTCTATCGCGACATCATCGCCACCAAAGCACCCGGCGAATCCGACGAACTCCTCATCGCCGGCATGATGCCCGTCACCCTTATCTTCGCGGCATCCGCCATCACGCTGGTCGTTGTTTCACTCCTCACTCCCAAACCGTCAGACTCCACTTTGCGCAAGTTCTTCGCCTGAAGTTGCCGTTCGACATCAATTCTCATTCGTTCTAATCTTTTTCCATGCACCAAGATCTTCGTGAACCGGTAAAACGACGAGTCGGCGGCACTCTCGCCGTCCTGCCTCCGTTGATTCGCCTCGAAGCCCTTCGGAAAAACGCCCGCTGGCTTCTCAGCGGAAAATGGAACCCGCCCACGAACGATGGAACCCACGTTCGAAAAACTGTTGGTAATCCTCGCTGAAGTTTTAAGTCAGGGAAAAAGACCAATTCGACGTGGCCGCTCTCAAGCAGTTGGACATCGACCCCAACGCTTTCAACTAAACCCCCTTGCCACCACCCGATCTCGCAGTATCAATAAATATCTTTCAATATGTCTTCATCCCTCACCCCGCAAGCCGCCGCCGAAGCCCTCGACGCCCACACCCGCGAAATGGTGAAATGGCATTTCTCCCCGGAAACCGGCTGCCCTTACTGGCTCGAACAAGTGCCGAACCTCGGCTTCGATCCGCTCAAGGACATCACTTGCTTCGCCGACATCCAGAGATTCGAACCCTTCGATGACGAGGTCCTGCGCAAGGAGGATCCCGCCCGTTTCATCCCGAAAGCCTTTGGCAAACGGCCCTACAACGTCTTCGAAACCGGCGGCACCACCGGCATGCCGAAACAGCGCATCGGCTGGGACGATTACATGACCGACTACACGGAATTCTCCGAACATTACGGCCCCGACTTTTTCCCGCAGGGCGCGAACTGGCTGATGGTCGGCCCCACTGGCCCGCGCCGCCTACGCCTCGCCATCGAGCACCTCGCCAACATCCGCGGCGGGGCTTGTTATTTCATCGACCTCGATCCGCGCTGGGTGAAACGCCTCATCGGCATGGGCGAAATGCGCATGGCCAAGCTCTACCAGGAACACGTCATCGACCAGGCCGCCACCATTATCCGTCACCGCGACATCGGCTGCCTGTTCACCACTCCGAAACTCCTGGAATCCCTCGCCGAACGCATGTCGCTGGTCGATGCCGGCATCCGGGGCGTCTTCGCCGGCGGCACCACCATGACCCCGCAATACGTCCGCTTCATCGAAGAGGAAGTGCTCGAAGGGAAAATCAATTTCGCCCCCACTTACGGCAATACCCTGATGGGTCTGGCCATCAGTAAAAAACGTGCGCCCGGCGAATTTTCTCTCACCTACCACGCCCCCCAACCCCGCGCCGTGCTGCGCATCATTAATCCCGAATCCCCCTCCGAACTCATGCCCTACGGCGAATACGGCCGCGTCGAACTCACCACCATGACCAAGGAATTCTTCATGCCCCGTTTCCTCGAACGCGACGAAGCCATCCGCCGCGCCCCGTGCGATGAATGTCCGTGGGACGGCGTGGGTGATGTCCGCCCTTTCCAATCAGGGACGAAGACGGTGATCGAAGGGGTTTACTGAATCACAATC
>CAMCXJ010000066.1 GCA_945883455.1 Prosthecobacter debontii | reverse complement strand
GATTTCCAAGCATGAGTTCTTCGAGGCGTTCGAGCGCGGTTTCGTGTTCCTTGCTGGTTTTGATGAGCTTGTTCATGTTGTTGTATCTGATTCAGGAAGGTTCACTTGAGATTCCATTTATCATAATCGGCGTGGGTTCCGATTCGGTCAATTTTCAGAATCCCTGCAGCATAGTATGCGATCACCACCAGCCGGAATTTGTTTCCTCCGATGTTGAACACCACCCGGTTGTCGGAAAGAAAATCGGCTGAGTTGAAGCGACTTCTAATGTCTTGAGTAGTTTTCCATTCCGCGCATTCGGCTTCCGCCAACCAGGGCCGGAGAGAAGCACCTGCTCTTGCGTGCTTTTTGATGAACTTCTCAAGGATCTGCTTACCGACAACCGTCATGTGCTGCTTTGAAAGAAACCATGGAGGAAATCGCCTGTCGAGCTAAAGTTCTCGATTTGGGAACACCAGATTATTTTCAATGAGCCGCCAGCCAGTTTTTTCCGGTGCCTTTCTCGACGAGGATGGGGACGCCGTGGGGCAATGGCAGGGCGGTTTCCATGATGTGGAGGATTTTGGGGACAAGTTCGGTTTCCTCGTCGGGGTGGAGGTCGAAGACGAGTTCGTCGTGAACCTGTAGGAGCATTTTGGTTTGGTACGGCTTGCGTAGTAGAAGCTCGTCGATGCGGATCATGGCGAGCTTGATCATGTCGGCGGCGGTGCCTTGGATGGGCATGTTGATGGAGGCGCGCTCGGCGTTTTGGCGCAGACCGGCGTTGGAGGAGGAGAGGTCGGGGTAATAACGGCGGCGGCCCGCCAACGTCTCGGCGTAGCCTTTTTCGCGGGACTCCTGGATGGTGCGATCCATGTATTCCTTGATGGCGGGGTATTCGCGGAAATAGGCGTCGATGAGCTCGGCGGCATCGGCGCGGGGGATGGCGAGGCGCTGGGAGAGGCCGAAGGCGGAGATGCCGTAGATGATGCCGAAGTTCACCATCTTCGCACCGGAGCGCATGTCGCGGGTGACTTCCTCGGGGGTGACGCCGTGGACTTTCGCGGCGGTGATGGTGTGGATGTCCGCGCCGTCCTGGAAGGCGGAGATCATGGTGGGATCGCAGGCGAGGGCGGCCATGACGCGGAGCTCGATCTGGGAGTAGTCGCAGGAAAGGAGGGTGAAATTTTTCCTCGGGACGAAGGCCTGGCGGATCTTGCGGCCGGATTCGGAGCGGACGGGGATGTTCTGGAGGTTTGGATCCGAGGAAGCGAGGCGGCCGGTGGCGGCGAGGAGCTGGTGGTAATGGGTGTGGATGCGGCCGGTTTCCGGGGCGATGTGGTTCGGTAGGGCGTCGAGGTAGGTGGATTTGAGTTTCGTGGCCTCACGGTATTCGAGGATTTCCGCGATGATGGGATGGATGCCGAGGAGGGTGGAGAGGGTTTGTTCGTCGGTCTTGTATTGGCCGGTCGCGGTTTTCTTGGGCTTGTCGAGGAGCTTCAGGTGATCGAAGAGGATCTGGCCGAGCTGCTTGGGGGAGGCGATGTTGAAGGGTGTGCCTGCATGGGCTTCGATGGATTTCGCGAGCTGGTCGATGCTTTTCTGGAGATCGACGCCGATATCCTTGAGCGCGCTGGGATCGATGGCGATGCCCTCCATTTCCATGCGGACGAGGACGGGGAGCAGGGGGGATTCGATCTCGGAAAAGACCGATGCCATGCCGCTTTCCGCGAGGACAGGGCGGAGTTTTTCGGCGAGCTGGAAGGTGACGTCAGCGTCCTCGGCGGCGTATTCGGCCAAGGTGGCCAAGGGGATGGAGAGCATGTCGAGGTCTTTGGATTTGGTGACCTTTTGCTCGGCGAACGAAAAAAGGTCTTCGCTTTGCTCATCCGGACGGCGACCGGAGATCGCCGCCACGTCCGTGAGTTTCACGGGGGTGTAGCCGAGGAGAGTTTCGGAAAGGTAGTCCATGCCGTGGCGGCGCTCGGGGGAGGTGAGCGCGTCGGCGAGCATGGTGTCAAAGAACGGGCCAGCGACGCTGATGCCGTGGGAGTGGAGGACGGAGAGGTCGTATTTGAGATTGTGGCCGATCTTTTCGGCGGGGGCGTGGAAGAGGGATTGGAGATTGCTGATTGTTGATTGTTGATTGTCGATGGGAAGATACCAGCCTTCGTGGGGTTTCCAGGAGAAGGCGATGCCGAGGAGTTTCGCGGAGTGGCGGTCGAGGGAGGTGGTCTCGATATCGAAACAGAAGGAGGGCTGGGCGTGGAGGGCGGTGAAGAGCTGGTCTTGGAGGGATTTAGTGTCGGCGAGGTGGTATGTGTGGGGGGTGTCTTTGATCGTGCGGAAAGTGTCGAAGAGGGTGCTTGATGTTACGGGCTTGGATCCGGGTGAGGCGCCCGGATCAACAGGCGGGGCGCCTGTGCTCCCCTCCCCGAAGAGGCGTTTCGTGAGGGTGCGGAACTCGAAGTCGGTGAAGAGTTGTTTTACGGCTTCGTCGTCGCGGGGGCTGAGGACGAGGTCTTCCCATGTGACGTCAAGCGGGCAGTCGGTGATGATGGTGGCGAGTTCCTTGGAGAGGAGGGCTTGGTCGGTGTTTGCCTCGATGGATTCCTTCTGCTTGCCTTTCAGGGTGGCGGTGTGGGCGAGGAGGTTTTCGATAGAGCCGAATTCGGAAATGAGTTTCTGCGCGGTTTTTGGGCCGATGCCGGGGACGCCGGGGATGTTGTCGGAGGCGTCGCCCATCAGGCCTAGGAGATCGATGATCTGGTGCGGCTCGGCGACGCCCCAGATTTCCGGAAGCTGTTTTAGGCCGATGATTTCGTGGTCGGTGCCCTTGCGGCCGGGTTTCCACATAAAGGTGGTGGGGGAAAGGAGCTGGGCGAAATCCTTGTCCGGCGTGACCATGTAGGATTCGAAGCCCGCGGGCTCGGCGCGTTTCACAAGGGTGCCAATGAGGTCGTCCGCCTCGAAGCCGTCGATCTCGAGGACGGGGATGTGGAAGGCGCGGCAGAGGGCTTTCACGTGGGGGATGGCGGCGGCGAGCTCCTCGGGCATGGCATCGCGCTGGGCTTTGTAGGCGGGGTAGCGGATGTGTCGCGGGGTGGGAGCGGAGGTATCGAACGCGACGCCAATGTGGGTGGGCTTCTCCTTTTCTAAGATTGCGAGGAGGGTGTTGATGAAGCCGTAGAGCGCGGAGGTGTTGACGCCCTTGGAGTTGCGGATGGGTGCTTGGATGAAGGCGAAGTGGGCGCGGTAGATCAAGGCCATGCCGTCGAGCAGGAAAAGGCGGTGCATGGGGAAACTTTAAATTTTAAACCTTAAACCCCAAGGGGGAAATTTCACTTCCGCCACCTGAAAGGCTATGGCGTTCCGCAGCGTAACGCGATAAAGTTAATTAGTGTCTATCGCGTTGCGATTCCTTTGCGCCCAAGTAAGATCTCCAAGCAGCATGAAAAAATTCTCCACGTTACCGCTCTTCCCGTTTGCCGCACTCGCCATGTTACTGACAGCCGGGTGCAAGGAAAAAACCGTTGTTTTCGTCAATGAATCGGGAGCCGCTGAGGAAAAGCCGGTTGCACAGACCACGGGAGTGCTGCCGGAAACAATCTCCTTCAACGAGCACATCCAGCCCATCCTCTCGGAGTATTGTTATCACTGCCACGGGCCGGATGCGGGCACGCGCAGGCCTGACAAGGAGCCACTGCGGCTAGATATCGAGGCGGATGCATTCAAGATGCGTGATTTCGGTGCGACGGTGATGATCAAGGGCAAGCCGGAGGAATCCGAGCTCATCAGGGTGATCAAATCCAAGGATATCTCGGAGGTCATGCCGCCGCCCGAAAGCCACAAGACGATGGGCGCGCGGGAAATCGCGATGCTCGAGAAATGGGTGGAGCAGGGCGCGGGATACGAAGAGCACTGGTCCTATGAGTCGGTGAGCCGCCCAGAGTCACCGAAAAACAAGTGGTCGGACAAGCCGATCGACGGCTTCATTTTCGAAAAACTCGCGGAGGCGGGGTTAGAGCCGAATCCCACCGACGAGGCACGGAGATTCCACCGCAGGCTCTCGCTGGATCTGACCGGGCTGCCGCCGGAACCCGCTCAGACGGACGCTTTCGTGGCCACCTACGAAAAAGACGCAGAGGCCGCCGTTTCCGCCGAAGCCGACCGTATGCTCGCCTCGATTCAAAGCGCGGAGCACTTCGCGCGGCACTGGCTCGACGCCGCCCGCTACGCCGACACGCATGGCATCCACATCGACAACAACCGCGCGATCTGGCCATACCGAGACTGGGTGGTGCGCGCTTTCCACTCGAACATGAAATGGGACCAGTTCACCACCGAGCAGCTCGCCGGCGATCTACTCCCTGAGCGCACGCTCGACCAGCATGTGGCGACGGGTTTCCTTCGCAGCCTCGCGACCACTGGCGAGGGTGGCGCGATCCCCGAAGAATACGACGCGATCTACGCCACCGACCGTGTCGACACCATGAGCGGCATCTGGCTCGGCCTGACAGCAAGCTGCGCTTCCTGTCATGACCACAAGTTCGATCCTTTCTCCCAGAAGGAATTCTACCAGTTCGCCGCCTTTTTCCGCAACAACACGATGTCCGCGCTCGATGGAAACAACGCGCAACACGCGCCTTCGATTTTCGTTCCGCTGGAGGAGGACAGGGAAAAGTGGGCACAGATCCAGAGCTCTCTGAAAGATACCGACGGACGCCTCGCGGCACGGCGCAAGGCGGTGGACGCGGATTTCAAGGCGTGGATCGCCACTGCGGGTCAGGCGGCCACGCAGGAGACCGATTCCACCCTCGCGATCCATCTCCCGCTGACAGAGGCCGAGGGCAACATCAAAGGCATCGTGGACGGGCATCCACAAGAGTGGCCGGGTGCTCCGGCGCGGATCGATGGCCCGCTAGGTAAGGCGATCAAGGTTTCCGGTGCTGAGATTGCCCTCTGCGACATCGGAAATTTCTCGCGTGGGGATCAGGTCAGCTACGGCGGTTTCATCCGCATCGACGGCAAAAGGGTGGACAACGCCAGCGGCTCGGTGATTGCGAAAATGGATCCCGCTAGCGGATACCGCGGTTGGGATCTTTACCTCGAGAACGGACGCCCCGGCGCGCACATCATCGACTCCTGGGAAAAATCCGCGAACAAGGTGGTTTCGCCGACACCGTTGACTCCGGGGACATGGCACCACGTGATGATCGTGTTCGACGGCACTCTCGCCGGTCACCAGACGATGTCGATCTACGTCGATGGTAAGCGCGTTGGCGCGGCACCCACGCCGAATACCGTCGGAGGCACGATCGAGACCCCGGTTCCGCTCCGTCTCGGCTCGAGGGAGGGCGGCCAGTCGAAGCTTACCGGCAACGTGGCCCTCCAGGACTTCCGTTTCTATCGGAAAAAACTGACGGAAGCCGAGATTTCCCAGCTCGCCAACAACAAGATGATCTCCGTCTGGGCGGCGATTCCCGAAGCCCAGCGCACCAATCAGCAGAACGCCGCTCTACTCGAACATTACCTCACCGCGATCGACGCGCCGTCGCTGGAGTTGCTGCGCGACAAGGACAAGCTGAAAGCGGAGGAGGCAACTCTCACCAGCCGCGGCTCTGCCACCCTTGTTTTCGAGGAAAAGAAAGAGGAAGCGTTCGCCCACATCCTTGTGCGCGGCGCTTATGCCTCGAAGGGAGAAAAAGTTTTCCCCAACACCCCCGCCATGCTGCCGCCCATGCCCGAAGGCGCACCGAAAAACCGCATCGGCCTCGCGAAGTGGATTAACGACCCGAAAAATCCCCTCCCTGCACGAGTCACTATGAACCGCCTCTGGGCGAATTTCTTCGGAAAAGGTATCGTGGAATCGGCGGGGGACTTCGGCATCATGGGCGCGCGCCCGACACATCCGAAGCTCCTCGACTGGCTCGCCTCCGAGTTTGTTTTCAGCGGCTGGGACTACCGCCACATGGCAAAAATCATCGCCACCTCAAAGGCTTACCGCCAATCCGGCGCGATCAGCCCGGAGAAACTGGAAAAGGATCACTCCAACGCCCTTGTCTCGCGCGGGCCGCGCCTGCGTCTCGACGCGGAACAACTCCGCGACCTCTCGCTCGTAGCCGCCGGCGCGCTCTCGACGAGGGTTGGCGGCGCACCTGTGAAACCCTACCAGCCCGAAGGTATCTGGGAGGCCGTGGCCATGCCACAGTCCAACACCAAGAATTACAAGCAGGACAGCGGTGAGGCGCTTTACCGCCGCTCGATTTACACATTCTGGAAACGCACCGCCGCGCCGCCCACGATGGAGATTCTCGACGCGCCGACACGCGAGACCTTCTGCCTTAGCCGCAGCCGCACGAACACCCCACTCCAGGCTCTCGCCCTGATGAACGATCCGCAGTTCGTGGAAGCATCCAGGAACCTCGCTGCCAAGGCGATGTCTGAACAAAAGGATTTCGAGACCCGCCTCGACCTCATATCCTTGCGCCTCCTGAACCGGAAATTCGATACACCTGAGCGCGCCGTGGTGAAGGAGACCCTCGACGCCGCGCTCGCCCATTACACCGCCAAACCCGAAGAGGCGCGTCTCGCGATCGCCAGCGGCGAAACCAAGGCACCTGAAACAATCCCCGCCCCCGAACTCGCCGCCTGGTCGCTTATCGCCAGCCAGATCTTCAACCTCGATGAGACCGTAACCCGCTAAACTACTATGAATCCAGTAGATATCTACAACCAAGCCTACACCCGTCGCCAGTTCTTCCGCAAATCCGGCACTGGCCTCGGTGTCGCCGCGATGGCTTCCTTGCTCGGAGAGAAAAGCTTTGCCGCTTCCCAGCCTGCGGGCGGTGTGGCTTTCCCGCAGTTCGCCCCTAAGGCAAAGCGCGCGATCTACATCTCTTTGATCGGCGCGCCATCGCAGTTCGAAACCTTCGACTACAAGCCGGAGCTGGTGAAACGCTACAAGGAAGATCTCAAAGGCTACCTCGCGAAAGAAGGCGAGCGCCTCACCGGCATGACCTCCGGCCAGGCTGCTTTTCCGATCGCGCCGGCCCGTGTCAAGTTCAACCAGCACGGCCAGTCCGGCACGTGGATCAGCGATTACCTACCATGGCATGGCAAGATGGCAGATGACCTTTGCGTCATCAAGTCGATGCACACGGACGCGATCAACCACGAGCCCGCCAACCAGCTCATTTGCACGGGCTCGATGGTCAATGGCAAGGCGTCGATGGGTTCTTGGTTGTCCTATGGCCTAGGCTCGATGAACAATGATCTGCCCGCTTTCGTCGTCCTCCACGCGAAGCACACCTCGCCGCACGCAAACGTGCAGGCGATCTCGAACAGGCTCTGGGGCTCCGCGTATCTGCCCGGCAAGCACGCTGGCGTGTCACTCCGCTCGCTGGGAGACCCCGTTCTTTTCCTAAAAGACAATCCCGGCGTTTCCACGGAAATGCGCCGCAAGATGCTCGACGGTCTCGGTAAGCTTAATATGAAATCCTACGACGCCATCGGCGATCCCGAGATCCAAAATCGAGTTCAGCAATACGAGATGGCTTACCGGATGCAAACTTCGGTGCCGGAGCTGGCCGATCTTTCCGGCGAGGCCGGGCACACCTACGCCCTCTACGGCGAGGAAAGCAAGACCCGCGGCAGCTTCGCGAACTCCGCCCTCATGGCCCGCAGGCTCCTCGAAAGGGGCGTCCGCTTCGTCCAGATTTTCCACCGCGGCTGGGATCAGCACGGCAGCCTGCCGCGCGACATTGCTTCCCAGTGCAAGGACGTGGACCAGGGCTGCTACGGTCTGATCCAGGATCTGAAAATGCGCGGGATGCTCGAGGACACTCTCGTGATTTTCGGCGGTGAGTTCGGCCGCACGGTCTATTCGCAGGGCGCCCTGACCGAGGATAACTACGGCCGCGACCACCATCCGCGCTGCTTCAGTATCTGGATGGCCGGCGGCGGCATCAAGGGCGGCCAAGTCTATGGCGAGACCGATGAGCTGAGCTACAACATCACCCAAAACCCGGTCCACATCCGCGACCTCCACGCCACCATCCTCTACGCCCTCGGCATCCAGCACGAAATGCTGACCTACAAGTTCCAAGGGCTAGACCAGCGCCTCACCGGAGTCATGCCCGCAAAGATTATCAAGGATCTTTTCTCGTGATTTTCGCGTCCTTTTCAAGCGGATATGCGCAGGGTTTCTGCTTTTCCAGAAGGTTGCTTCGGGTGTAGTGTGTGGTATGAAAAAAATCCTCGCCGCCGTTGATTTCTCAAACTCCACTGCCGGAGTGGTGAATACCGCCGCCGAAATGGCTAAGGTCTTCGGGGCCGAGCTGCACCTGCTCCATGTCATCGAGCCAGAGCCGACCTACACGGCCTACGGCTTCACACCGGATGAGTTCCCCGCGATCCAAACCTTCCACCAAGACACCCGTGCCCGCGCGCAAAAGACCCTCGATGAAACCGCCGCGAAAGCGGCCACTCCGGATCTAACGCCCATCACCCACCTCAGCGACGGCAGTCCGCTCCATGTTCTAGCGGAAGCGGTGGAAACCATCGGCGCGGATCTCGTGGTGCTTGGTTCACACGGCCACGGCATCGTCGCCTCGCTGCTGCTCGGCAGTGTCGCGGAGGGGATGGTGCGGAAATCTATCGTGCCCACCCTCGTGGTGCCCGCAGGGAAAGCGGAAGGCGTGTGATTTAGAAATCGCTGTCCGGATGTAACTGGTGGTATTTGATCGCCTCCACCGCGACGGCGGCCGCGGTGCCGAAGATCGTTTCCACGCTGGCGGTGCGCGGCACCTGCGCGGCAGGGCGGGCAAGGCCGAGGATAATCTGGCCATAATTCTGCGCGCCACCGAGATGCTGGAGCAGCTTCATGGAGATATGGGCGGCATCGAGGTTCGGGAAAACCAGAACGTCCGCGATGTCACGGCTCGCCGCGTCGGGCAGTTTCGTTTCCGCCGCGCAGGGATCGACCGCCACATCTGCCTGCAGCTCGCCGTCGAGGCGGATATCGAGAAACTCTCGGGTAATGCGGTCCTGCGCCAGCGCGGTGGCGGCGGCGACCTTGCGCGCCTCTGGCGTGGTCGAGGAGCCTTTCGTGGAGTGGCTCAGCAGCGCGACAACCGGCGTGCGCCCGAGAAAATGGTGGGCGAGCTTCCCCGTCTCGATCGCGATGGTGGAGAGCAAGTTCACATCGGGATCGGGGTTCAGTCCGGTATCTGTTAGAAAAATCACACGATCCTCGCCGAGCAACGGGAAATGCGGAGCCATTAGAACCGTCACGCCGAAGATGCGGTCGATGCCGGCTCGCGGCTTGATGTTGTGGAGCAGGGCGCGGAAATAGGAAGCCGGTATCGCCTGGTTGCCGCCGACGATGGCGTCCGCGTGGCCGTATTGCACCATCATCGCACCGAAGTAGTGGGGGCGGGCGATGGTTTCCGCCGTATCTACCTGGCCGCTCGCACGGTAGCGCGCCATGTTTTCCGCCCGTTTCACGAAAAGGGGCAGATCCGATGAGGTCTTCGGATTGATCACGCGGACGAAATTGAGCGGGACGCCATGCTCCGCGGCGAGCGCCCGGATGCGCGCCAGATCACCTAGCAGGATCGGCGCGACGGCCTCCAGCGCGACCAACCGTGCCGCCGCCTGAATCACGCGGATGTCCTCGCCCTCAGTGAATACGACCCGTTTCGGGTGGCGCTGGAGCTGCTCAACGAGATGGCGAGTGACCTTGTTGTGGTCCGCGGGGGTGAAATCAGGCATGGGAAAATCGGTTAGAACGTGATAGGTATAGTGGGCAGTCGTGAGCTCGGAATCAACACCCGAGATTTCTACCGCTGGTTAAAGCGCGACATTTCACGCTGAGCTTCGCGCAGCTCGACCTTTTCCTTCAGATCTTGGCGCTGATCAGAATGGGTCTTGCCCTTGCCGACGCCGATCTCGACCTTCACGCGGCGGTCTTTCCAATACATCCGCAACAGCGGCAGGGAGCAGCCCTTGATCGCGGTTTCGGCGGCGAGCTTGAGGATCTCGCGCTTGTGGAGAAGCAGGCGGCGGGGGCGCTTGGCGGTATGGTTGAACCATTCGCCAGCGGTTTGCCATGGCTGGATGTCGCAGCCGTAGAGAAAAACCTGATGGCCTTCCACGCGCGCGAAGGCGTCGGAGACATTGATCTTGCCCGCGCGGATTGATTTGACCTCGGTGCCTTTCAGCTCAAGGCCCGCCTCATACTTGTCGAGGATGTGGAAATCCCGGCCGGCCTTGCGGTTCGTTGCGATCTCGGCGCTCATGGCCTGCGGGGGATGAACCGGGTGCTCCGGATCAGATCGACATCGGTTTGTCGATCAGCCGGATCTTGCCCTCGATGATCTCGGTCAGTGCGATATCCGCCGCGCCCATGCTCGGGCGGGTCGGGATCAGCGGCGAGCGCCCGCTGTTGAGCTGGCGGACGCGTTGGGACACGAGGTTGATGAGAACCAGTGGGTCGGTGACAATTTCTGCAGCCTGTTCGACAAGATCGCTTTTCAT